>NZ_JBAMDH010000092.1:0-317 GCF_036961685.1 Massilia sp. DD77 | reverse complement strand
GGCGCTGTGCCCGTTACGTGTTGAAGACGCCGATCGCACAGTGCAGAAATCGCTCTGGCGTGGCGATGCGCCCCCCGTCCAGCGCCCATTGCCAGCCCAGGTAATTCGGCAGGTAGCGCGAAGCAACGCCATGAAAGGGCGCCAGCCATTGCCGGAAGCGCCGGTGGTAAGCATTCACGTTTTGCACGTGGACGGCCCCACGGACGCGCTCGCCGGCGCGAAGGTTGACGAACTCATGGGAAATGTCGGCTTCGCGCGCAAAGCAGCGGTACGCGGGATGCCCATCGGTCACCAGAAGGACATCGCGATCGAGCACT
>NZ_JBAMDH010000091.1:0-540 GCF_036961685.1 Massilia sp. DD77 | reverse complement strand
CGCCGGTGGTAAGCATTCACGTTTTGGACGTGGACGGCTCCACGGACGCGCTCGCCGGCGCGCAGGTTGACGAACTCATGGGAAATGCCGGCTTCGCGCGCGAAGGAGCGGTACGCGGGATGCCCATCGGTGACCAGCAGGACATCGGGATCGAGCACGGGCAACAGGTGCCGGTGCAATTGATCCGTGGTGACCGCGCCGCGTCCGGTGATGAAGTCGTGGGTGCCGCCGGTGCGGTCGCGCGCGACCAGCACGCACACGTGCTCGCGCGAGATGCCGCGGGTTGCAGCCACGCCGCCCCGGTGACGTGCCGGCCGGTCGAGCTTGCGCGAGCCCTTCTGCGACTCCAATAGGAAGAGCTCGTCGGCCTCGGCAATGCCTGCCAACCGCTCCGGGCGGTCGTGTTTGACGAGGGCGAGAAAACGGTGGCGCCAGCGGAAGCTGGTGTTGCGGTGCACCTCGACCGCCTTGGCGCTGGTCCGTACGCTCTTGGCGTCGAGCATGTTGCCGAGGTAGCCGAGCCACTTGGCGCGGTGGCGC
>NZ_JBAMDH010000090.1:0-621 GCF_036961685.1 Massilia sp. DD77 | reverse complement strand
GGCAACAGGTGCCGGTGCAATTGATCCTTGGTGAGGGCGCCGCGTCCGGTGATGAAGTCGTGGGTGCCGCCGGTGCGGTCGCGCGCGACCAGCACGCACACGTGCTCGCGGGAGATGCCGCGGGTTGCAGCCACGCCGCCCCGGCGTCGCGCCGGCCGGTCGAGCTTGCGCGAGCCCTTTTGCGACTCCAATAGGAAGAGTTCGTCGGCCTCGGCAATGCCTGCCAGGCGCTCCGGGCGGTCGTGTTTGACGAGCGCGAGAAAACGGTGGCGCCAGCGGAAGCTGGTGTTGCGGTGCACCTCGACCGCCTTGGCGCTGGCCCGAACGCTCTTGGCGTCGAGCATGTTGCCGAGGTAGTCGAGCCACTTCGCGCGGTGGCGCAGCCGCGACAAGGGCGTGCCGCTCAGGGCCGTGAAGGTCCTGCCGCAAGCGCGGCAGCGGTAACGCTGCAGTCCCCGGCTGTGACCGTGCCGATAGGAACGCTGCGCCTGACATGAAGGACAGCAAGGATCCGGCGCCGCGCATGCAATCTCCTCGCACACCTGGTCCAACCCGACCGCCGGCCGCAAGGCATCCATCAGTTGGAGACGCTGGCGCCTGGTCAGTAGGGAAAGCTGCCGC
>NZ_JBAMDH010000009.1:0-148266 GCF_036961685.1 Massilia sp. DD77 | reverse complement strand
GGCCTTGGGCCTTCGCCGGAACGACGTTTGTTTAAATGCGCGGTCATGCCGGCTCCAGCGTTTTACTCCCCTGCTCCGCCATCCACGCCCCCACCTTCTCGGCCGCCCCCGGCGCCAGGTGCAGCCCCAGCTTGGTCCGCCGCCACAGGACATCCGCCGCCGCCGTCGCCCACTCCTCCCGCATCAGGTAGCGCAGCTCCGCCTCGTACAGGCCGCTTACCACTTCCGCCCCCAGGTCCGCCAGGCAGCCCGCCCCGCCCAGCATCCGTTCCACCCGCGTGCCGTAGGCCCGCGCATAGCGCAGCGCCAGCGGCGCCGGCAGCCAGGGGTGGCGGCGCTGCAGGGCCGCTACCCAGCGGTCGAACTCCAGCACCGCGCGGCTTTCGGGCAGCGGCCCGAACAGGTCTCCGCCCGGCAGCACCGCACCCGCCGTCCAAGCCGGGGCGGCGCAGCCGAGCGCGGGGGCCATCCAGTCCATCGCCTGCTCGGCCAGCTTGCGGTAGGTCGTGATTTTCCCGCCCAGCACCGACAGCAGAGGCGGGCCGGCGGCGTCCTGCTCCAGGTAGTAGTCGCGGGTGGCGGCGGCCGCGCTGTGCGCTTCGTCCTCCAGGATCGGGCGCACGCCGGAATAGCTCCACACCACGTCCTCGGGCGCGACCTGGCGCCGGAAGTAGCGGTTGGCCAGCTCGCACAGGTAGCGCTTTTCCTGCACGCCGATGGCCGCATCGCCCGGGTCGCCTTCGTAGTCGACGTCGGTGGTGCCGATCAGGGTGAAAGCGCCCTCGTAGGGAATGGCGAACACCACCCGTCCGTCCGGATGCTGGAACAGGTAGGCGCAGGAATGGTCGAACAGGCGCGGCACCACGATGTGGCTGCCCTTGATCAGGCGCAGCTTGCGGTGCGGGGCTGCGGCGTTGGCCTGGCGCGCCAGCCGTCCGGCCCAGGGCCCGGCCGCGTTGACCAGGCCGCGCGCCCTCACCCTGATGGTCGCGCCCTCCGCCACCAGGGTCGCGTCCCAGTAGTCCGCACGGCGCAGCAGCTCGCTGCACAGGGTGTGCGGCAGAACGGTGGCGCCGCGTTCGCGGGCGTCGAGGGCGTTCAGCACCACCAGCCGCGCATCGTCCACCCAGCCGTCGGAATACACGAAGGCGCGCGTGAACTGGGGCTTGAGCGGCTGCCCGGCGCGGTGCGCGCCCAGCTCCACGCTTTCGGAACCGGGCAGGAATTCGCGCCGCGCCAGGCGGTCGTAGAGGAAGAGTCCGGCACGGATCAGCCAGGCGGGGCGCTGGCCAAGGTCGTGCGGCATCACGAAGCGCAGCGGGCGCATGATGTGGGGGGCGCTGCGCAGCAGGGTTTCGCGTTCCATCAGGGCCTTGCGCACCAGGCCGAATTCGCGGTGTTCCAGGTAGCGCAGGCCGCCGTGGATCAGCTTGCTGGACGAGGAGGACGTGTGCGCGCCCAGATCGTCCTTCTCGCACAGCAGCACCTTCAGCCCGCGCCCGGCCGCGTCGCGCGCGATGCCCACGCCATTGATACCGCCGCCAACGACGAGCAGGTCGCAGTCGACCGTCTTGTCAATTCCGCTCATGCCGCCTCCTTCACACGCGTCCGCACGCCTGATCCAAACCAGTGTAGGAAGGCGGCGCGGAGACGGTGTTTGCCTGGATCAATTATGCGTAGTTTGGCGGCCGCCGTGTGTAAAATCGCCACATGCACAATGTCAAGCAAGCGGTCGCGCAACACGTCCCAGCTCCAGCGAACACCCGCGCCTGGGTGCGCATGCCCTCCGGCCGCCGGCTCGACCTGCTCGACCCCACCCCCTTCGACTGGGACGACGCCGACCTGGCCCTGGGCCTGGCCCGCACCTACCGCTGGGGCGGCCACTCGGCCTGGCCCCTGCCCCTGTCGGTGGCCCAGCATTCGATCACGGTGATGCTCCTGCGCCGCGCCGCCGGCCGCGGCCCGCTATCGCCGCTGGAGGAATTGCGCGAGCTGCTGCACGACGCCGAGGAAGGCCTGCTCGGCTTCGACGCGATTTCGGTCATCAAGCCCTTCCTGGGCGACGCCTTTCGCGACCTGACCCGGCGCCTGGAACACGCGGTCTTCCTGCGCTACGGCCTGCCCGCCTGGGACACACGGGCGCACGCGGCGCACAAGCGCGCCGACCGGCTGGCGGCGGCCACCGAGGCGGTGCACGTGGCGGGCTGGTCGATCGAGGAAGTGCGGCGCACCCTCAAGATCCGCGCCGCCGTGCTGGACGCGGATCCGCTCGCCCTGCACTACGGCTGCACGCCCTGGGAGCCCTGGCCGCCCGCCCTGGCGAGCGAGCGCTTCCTGGCCGAACTGGAGCGACTCAAGCATGCCGTCCAGCGTGCCCCCGCATGAAGCCATCGAGCGCGCCGCCGCCCTGCTCGAGGGAGCGGACGGCCTCCTGATCGCCGCCGGCGCCGGGATCGGCGTCGATTCCGGCCTGCCCGACTTTCGCGGCACGGCCGGCTTCTGGCGCGCCTATCCGGCGCTTGCCCAACGCAGACTGCCTTTCCACGAGGTGGCCTGCCCTGACACCTTCGACGCCGACCCGCGCCTGGCCTGGGGCTTCTATGGCCACCGGCTGGACCTGTACCGGCGCACCCGGCCGCACCATGGTTTCGCACTCCTGCGCGCACTCGGCGAGCGCATGGCCCACGGCAGCTTTGTGTTCACCAGCAATGTGGACGGCCAGTTCCAACAGGCCGGGTTCGACGGCGACCGTATCGCCGAATGCCACGGCTCGATCCATCACCTGCAATGCACCCGTCCCTGCTGCGACGCGATCTGGCCGGCGGACGGCTTCGTGCCGCAGGTCGACAGCACGCAATGCCTGCTCACCTCGGCCCTGCCCTACTGTCCGCGTTGCGGCGCACTGGCGCGTCCCAACATCCTGATGTTCGGCGACAGCGCCTGGATCGATGCGCGCACGGGACAGCAATGCAAGCGCCTGGACGCGTGGCGCAGGAAGCTGGGACGGCTGGCGGTGATCGAACTGGGCGCCGGCATGGCGATTCCTTCGGTGCGCCGCTGCGCCGAGGCGCAGGGCGTCCCGGTCATCCGCGTCAATCCGCGCGAAGCGCAGGTGGACGATGGGGTGTCACTGGCGATGGAAGCGCTCGCGGGCATGCAAGCCCTGGCCAAGGCGGCAGGCTTGAGCTAACGCAAAGATCAGCGCTAAGTGGCTGATTCTATTCAAAGTTTCGCCCTATCCACAAGAATTGTGGATAAGTATGTGGAAAAGCGGCACTTGACAAGCCGCAAGGTCAGTATTGGTGCGGGTTTCAACAAAATGCCCGTTCTACAGGCAAAAAATATCCTTAGTAAAATCAATTACTTGCACAACGGCCACTTCCATGTCCTGCCGCTCCTGCGGCGAAGTCCTACAAAAGTGGGAGCCGGGGGATAAGTCGCGTCCCGCCTTCCGACTTCGGCCTTCATCGTGCCGTCATCTTTCGTCATTTCCATGCGTTCCTGGCGCGCTCCCGCACGAGCATGCGAACGCTCTCCGGAACCGGCCCGCGCACCTCGCGCCGGTCGGCATCGACCCAGGCGCATTCCTCGAAATGCTTGAGCATGGCCGGGGTGACGAAGCGCGTGCGCGCCGCATAGACATGGCGGTCGCCCATCTGCGACTGCTGCTTGATGAAGAAGCGGTTCGGCACCACCAGGTGCAGGTTCTCCTTGGCGCGCGTCATCGCCACGTAGAGCAGGCGGCGCTCCTCCTCGATGTCGTCCTGGCTGCCGGTGCTCATGTCCGAGGGAATGCAGCCGTCCACCACGTTCAGCACGTGCACCGACTTCCATTCCTGGCCCTTGGCCGAGTGGATGGTCGACAGGATCACATAGTCCTCGTCGAGCAGCGGCGGTCCGGCGCGGTCGCTGGTGGCCTCGGGCGGGTCGAGCGTGATCTCGGCCAGGAAGGTCTCGCGGCTGCCATGGCCGCCGGCCAGCGCCGCCAGCTGCTCCACATCGGCGGCGCGCACGTGGGCGTCGTCGTGCATCCGCTCCAGGTGCGGCAGGTACCATTGCTTGACCAGTTCGATGTCGGCCGGCCAGCGCAGCCCGGGCGTGCGCAGGCGCCGGTACAGGGCCAGGAAGGCATCCCAGTCTTCCTTGCTGCGCGCCGGCACGGCGAAGGCTTCGCAGGCCGCCACCGGGTCGGTGCTCTCGCCCACCGCGTCCAGCAGGCGCGAGGCGGTGGCCGGGCCGATACCCGGAATGAGCTGGGCCACGCGGAAGCCCGCCATGCGTCCGGCCGGGTTCTGGGCGAAGCGCAGCACCGCGAGCACATCCTTGATGTGCGCGGCTTCCAGGAACTTCAGGCCGCCGAACTTCACGAAGGGAATATTCCTGCGCATGAGTTCCAGCTCGAGCGCCGCGCTGTGGCTGGCGGCCCGGAACAGTACCGCCTGCTGGGTCAGGGCGACGCCCGCCTCGCGCTGTTCGAGGATGCGATTGCAGACCCAGCGCGCCTGCTCGGCCTCGTCGGGAATCAGGACCAGCTGCGGCTTCATGCTCGAAGCCTTGTCGGTCCACAGCGTCTTGGCGTGGCGTTCCAGGGCGCCGGCGATGACGGCGTTCGAGGCGTCCAGGATCGGCTGGGTGGAACGGTAGTTGCGCTCCAGGGTGATCAGCTGCGCCGGCCGGCTGAACTGCTGCGGGAAGTCGAGGATATTGCGCACCGTCGCCCCGCGGAAGGCATAGATCGACTGGGCGTCGTCGCCCACCACCATCACGCCCCTTCCGTCCGGCTTCATGCCGGTGAGGACCGATGCCTGCAGGCGATTCGTGTCCTGGTATTCGTCCACCAGCACGTGGTCGAACAGCGCCCCGAGTTCCGGCCCCAGCTCCGGGTCGGCCGCCATCTCGGCCCAGAACAGCAGCAGGTCGTCGTAGTCCAGGACGTTCTGCTCCTGCTTGGCGTCGACATAGGCGCCGAACAGGGTCTTGAGCTGGGCTTCCCATTCGCCGCACCAGGGGAAAAAGGCCTGCAGCACCTCGTCCAGCGGCGCGCGGCTGTTGACCACCCGCGAGTAGATCGACAGGCAGGTGCCCTTCAGGGGAAAGCGCTTCTCGGTCTGCGACAGCCCGATCTCGTGGCGCACCATGCCCATCAGGTCCTCGGAGTCGCCGCGATCGTGGATGGTGAAGGAGTCGTCCAGGCCGATGCGCCCCGCGAACTGGCGCAGCAGGCGTGCGCCCACCGCGTGGAAGGTGCCGGCCCATGGCAGGTCCACCTGGGTCCGGCTGCCGGACTTGCCCAGCAGGCGCTGCAGCACGCCGCCCGCGCGCCGCGTCATCTCGTTGGCGGCGCGGCGCGAGAAGGTCAGCAGCAGGATGCGCTGGGGATCGGTCCCGGCCTGGATCAGGCGCGCCACCCGGTGCGCCAGGGTATTGGTCTTGCCCGAACCGGCGCCCGCCACCACCAGCAGCGGACGCGGCTGCTCCACGCCGATGTCGTGCTCGACCGCCGCACGCTGCTCCGGGTTGAGCGCGGCGAAAGGGTCGTCTTGGGCGGGGATGAGGACGGCGGACATGGTGCTCTGGGATGGAAAATGCCATACTGTACATTTATCCAGTCCTGTTGAGCAAGTAGAAAGCGCAAGTCCTTTCCACGGCCGACACAAGGGAACCGACATGTCCTGAAGGTTTACATCTACAAGACGCGCTAAGTATTGGAAAAATAAAAACTTTTCCGGATATCCACAAAGTCTGTGGAAAACACTGTGGAAAAACAGGGGCTTGACACGCCGGATGCGGCCCGGGATGCGGGTTTCAACAATTTGCCTATTGGGAAGGCACTGTGCTTAACTACGAAAATCAAGGGTTTACGTGACGCTGTTGCGGTTTTGACAGCGCCGCTTGCAAAATTAACCACGCACAATTTATGTGCATAAGCAGCCTGGCAGAAACTGCGCGAACCGGCAAATCAGGCCGCCGCGCGGCGCGCCGGATCGAGCAGCACGCGCTCGATGACCTGGGGCTGGACCGCGTGCCGCTTGAGGAACTCGAGCGCAGCGAGTGTGCCGCAGTCGCGCAGCAGGCCAATGCCGCGCGCGACCACGTCGCGCTGGCGCAGGTTGCGCCTCAGGTCGGAAGTGGTGAAGAGGACGGGACCCGGTTCGCTAGGACTGGGGCTCATTCGGGCCTCCATGATGGGGGTGGGATTGCGCCCCACGATTATTCAGCATCACCCGGTGAAGTCAATATCACACTCGTATCACTCCGCCCGGACGAAGGCCGCCCCGCGGTGACAGCCTGCGCTGCGCCGCCCCGCGCCGCTCCTGCCTACAATCGCAGCACCACTTCAACCGAGCGAGGCCGCCATGAGCATGCATCCCGATCCCGACCTGAATCCCGGCGACGAAGCCGAACCCGGCACGCCGGGCGCCGGCGAGGATATCTGCGAGGCCTGCGCCGGCACCGGCCGCCTGGGCGACGGCAAGGCCTGTCCCGAATGCGGGGGCAGCGGCCGCGTCATGCGCGGGATCGGCGGCGGCTGAAAGCCTGGCGAAAGGTGGGCGTGCAATAATGGCCGCATGAGCGCTACACCCTCCGCTTCCCCTGTGCCCGAGCCCGCATCCGGGTACGGCGCCGGCCCCGCCCAGCCCCGTCCCCACTCGCTGACCGCCCTCTTCATCGCCTTCACCCTGCTTGCGCTGCAGGGTTTCGGCGGCGTGCTGGCCGTGGTCCAGCGCGAAGTGGTCGAGCGCCGCCGCTGGCTCAGCAACGAGGAATTCATCGAGGACTGGGCGGTGGCCCAGATCATGCCGGGGCCGAACGTGGTCAACCTGGCGATGATGCTCGGCGCGCGCTGGTTCGGCCTGGCGGGGGCGCTGACGGCGCTGGCCGGCCTGCTGGCCGTGCCGCTGGTCGTGGTCCTGCTGCTGGCCCTGGTGCATGCGCGCTTCGCCGAGAATCCCCACGTGGCCGGCGCCCTGCGCGGCATGGCCGCCGTTTCGGCCGGCCTGATCGCCGCCACCGGCCTGCGCATGGCTGCCACCCTGGCGCGCAACCCGGTGCCGCTGATCTTCGGCGCCGGCATCGCCGCCTGCGCTTTCGTGCTGCTGGCCTGGGTGCGGGTGCCGCTGAGCTGGGTCCTGTTCCCGCTGGGCGGCCTCGGCTGCCTGCTGGCCTGGCGGGGGTTGCGATGAGCGCCCACCAGATCGTGCTCGGCTGGCAGGACTGGCTCGACCTGTTCGGCCACTACCTGATGCTGTCCCTGATGTCGCTGGGCGGCGCGATCTCGACCTCGAGCGAGATGCACCGCTACCTGGTGGAGCAGCAGGGCTGGCTGACCCAGGCCCAGTTCAACGAAGCGATCGCCCTGGCCCAGGCCGCGCCCGGGCCGAACGTGCTGTTCGTGGCCCTGATGGGCTGGCACGTGGGCCTCAACGCCGGCAGCACCGCCGCCGCCTTCCTCGGTGTGGCGACCACCATGATCGGCATCATGCTGCCCTCCACCATCTTCACCTACCAGGTCGCGCAATGGGGCCACCGCAACCGCGAGCTGCGCGCCGTGCGCGCCTTCAAGCAAGGCATGGGGCCGCTGGTGATCGGCATGCTGCTTTCGACCGCCTGGCTGCTGGCGGCGTCCGGCGGCAGCGGCGCCGGGGTCGCCAACTGGCCGCTGTGGCTGCTGACAGCGGTCACCTGCATGGTGGTCTGGCGCACCCGCATCCACCTGCTCTGGCTGCTGGGCGCGGGGGCCGTGCTGGGCGCATTCGGCATGGTGTAGCAGACACGGCCGGCGCGGACACGGCATACTGGCGCTTTCCTTCACTTTCGTTCCCGCCATGCTCGAACTTCTTTCCGAACACGCCTGCTTCGGCGGCGTGCAGCGCTTCTACCGCCACGCTTCCAGCGCCATCGGCCTGCCGATGCGCTTCTCCGTCTACCTGCCGCCCGGCCATGAAGGCAAGCGGCTGCCGGTGCTGTTCTACCTGGCGGGCCTGACCTGCACCGAAGAGACCTTCATGACCAAGGCCGGCGCCCAGCGCGTGGCGGCCGAGGAAGGCCTGATCCTGGTCGCGCCCGACACCAGCCCGCGCGGGGCCGGCGTGCCCGGCGAGACCGAGTCCTGGGACTTCGGCGTGGGGGCCGGTTTCTACGTCGACGCCACCGAGGGCGAGTGGGCGCGCCACTACCGCATGGCCAGCTACCTCCT
Organism: Massilia sp. DD77; assembly: GCF_036961685.1. NCBI lineage: Bacteria > Pseudomonadati > Pseudomonadota > Betaproteobacteria > Burkholderiales > Oxalobacteraceae > Massilia > Massilia sp. DD77. The sequence goes on along the minus strand of NZ_JBAMDH010000009.1, from coordinate 140,069 downwards.
GGAGCTGCGCGAACTGGTGCTGGCCGAACTGCCGGCCGATCCCGGCCGCGCCGGCATCTTCGGCCATTCGATGGGCGGCCACGGCGCGCTGGTGATGGCCCTGCGCAATCCCACCCTGTTCCGCTCGGTGTCGGCCTTCGCGCCGATCGCCGCGCCCAGCCGCTGCCCCTGGGGCAGGAAGGCCTTCGGCGGCTTTCTTGGACCGGACACGGCAGCCTGGGAAGCCTACGACGCCAGCGCTCTGATGGCCGGCATGGCCAAGGCGCCCTTCCCCGGCGGCATCCTGGTCGACCAGGGACTGGCCGACAAGTTCCTGGCCGAACAGCTGCTGCCCGAAGCCTTCGAACAGGCCTGCGCCCGCGCCGGCCAGCCGCTCGAACTGCGCCGCCATCCCGGCTACGACCACGGCTATTACTTCATCCAGAGCTTCGTCGCCGACCACCTGCGCTTCCACCGCCGCCAGCTCGGCTGAACACCTGTCCTGGCGGGGAACCGCTTCCCGCCTCTCCGCCGGCGGCCGGGCGGCCGCCGCTCACGCCGCTTGAAACTTGCCTGGCCCTGCCCTATAAAGAAAGTGCCGGCATGGCCGGCATATGCATCATGTCCAACCGAATCGGAGGCCATCATGAATCTCGTCAGGAGAAGCGGTTCGCCGCTGCCGGCCTACCGTCCGGGCTCGGTCGAGGACCAGTTCGGCCGGATGGTCGAGACCATGTTCGAGGACTTCTTCGCGCCGCTCGCGCAAGGCGGGCGCTGGAGCGAGGAAGGCGCCCTCACCCCACGCTTGAACGTCGCCGAAACCGACAAGACCTATGAAGTGCAGGCCGACCTGCCGGGCGTCGCGAAGGAGGACGTCAAGGTCAGTATCGACGGCGCGCGCGTACAGATCGAGGCGGAATGCCGTCAGGCAAACGAACGCCGCGAGGGCGAAACGGTGGTGTATGCTGAACGTACCGCACGCAAGTTCATGCGCAGCTTCACCCTGCCGCAGGAAGTCGACGACACGACCGCGCAGGCCAGGCTCGAGAACGGCGTCCTTCAGTTGTCCCTGCCGAAAAAACAGGGCAGCGAAGCGCGCCGCCTGACCATCCAGTAAGCGCCTGGCGCCACGCACGGGCCACCGCCGGGTGGTTCGCAAGACCGCGTGCGGCGTATGCCGCAAGAAAACGCGGTCTTTTGTTTTTTCGCGGTGCGGCGCATGCCGCAGGAAACGCCGTCTTTCGTTTTTCAGGACGCGCAGCATGGAACACGAGGGCTTCAGCGACCGCGCGCACGCGGGCAGGCAGCTGGCGCGCAGGCTCAAGCGGTATGCGGGCAGCCAGACACTGGTGCTGGCGCTGCCGCGCGGCGGCGTGCCGGTCGCCTTCCCGGTCGCCGAGGCCCTGCATGCCGAGCTCGACCTGATGCTGGTGCGCAAGCTCGGCCTGCCCGGGCAGGAAGAATTCGCCATGGGCGCGATCGCCGGCGGCGGCGTGCGCGTCCTGCAGCCGGGCGTGCCCGGGCTGATGGGAGTGACGCAGCAGCAGGTCGACGCCGTGACCCTGCGCGAGGAGCAGGAACTGGCGCGGCGCGAGCGGCGCTACCGGGGCGCGCGGCCCCAGCCCGTGCTGCGGGGCCGCACCGTGATCCTGGTCGACGACGGCATCGCGACCGGGGCGACGATGGAGGCGGCGGTCGAGGTGGCGCGTCGCCAGCACCCCGGCCGGCTGGTGGTGGCCGCGCCGGTGGGCGCGCCCGATACCGTCGCCGCCCTGGAGGAACAGGTCGACGAGGTGGTCTGCCTGGTGACGCCGCCGCGCTTTCGCGCGGTGGGCCAGTGGTACCGCGAGTTCGACCAGACGACCGACGAGGAAGTACAGGACCTGCTGGCGCAGGCCTGGGCGGCGACGCCCGGCCAGGAAGGCAAGCGCCGGCCCCAACCCAATCGAGAGGAGCCGACATGAAACAGATCAAGACCGACAACCGGATGGAACTGGGCGACATGGGCAAATGGATCGGCGCGGCCGCCGCCGGCGCCCTCTTGATGTACGTCTTCGATCCCGAACGCGGGAGGGCGCGGCGGGCCTATGCCGCCGACGCGGTGCGCGACGCCGGCCATCATACCGGCGACGCCATCGGCAGCGCCCTGCGCATCGCGGCCGACCGCCTGAACGCGGCGCGCGACGGCGCCTCCGCGGCCTATGCCCGCGCCGACGCCATGGCCACCCGGGCCGGCGAACGGATCGCCGACGCCGCCCATGACGCCGCCGCGAGCGCGTCCGGCGCCGCCTCGCGGGCGCGCGGACGCATCGCCTCCGCCGCCGATGAGGCGCGTGAATGGCGCGAGGAGCGCGAGTGGCGCAAGGACCGTGAATGGCGCGAGCAGGGCCGCGAGGACGCGCGCGCACTGCGCCACGACATCGAACGCAATACCTGGGAGGCGCGCGGCCGCATGGACGCGGCGGCCGACCATGCCCGTTCGCGCGTGCGCGACGCCGCCGCCCAGGCGCGCGGCTGGCTCGACGAACTGGTGAACGCCTTCGAGCACCGCAGCCCCGCCATCACCAACTCCGCCCTGCTGGGCAGCGGGGTACTGGGCCTGACCGGCCTGGCGCGCCGTTCGCCGCTCGGCGTCCTGCTCGGCCTGGGCGCGCTGGCCCTCCTGGTCAAGAGCGGTGGCGGCGCGCGCCTGGCCGGCATGGTGCGCAGCCGCAGCCTCGGGGGACGCATCGAGGTCGAGAAATCGATCGAGATCGACGCCGCGCCCGGAGAGGTGTACGACGCCTGGTCGAACTACGACAACTTCCCGCGCTTCATGTCGCACGTGAGCGAAGTGCGCGACCTGGGCCACCGCCGCTCGCACTGGGTGGTCAAGGGTCCGGGCGGCAGCGAGTACGCGTGGAACGCCGTCATGACCGAACAGGCCCGCCCCGACCACATGGCCTGGCGCAGCGAACCGGGCTCGGAGATCGAGCAGGAAGGCGCGGTGAGCTTCGAGCCGGTACGCGGCGGCACCCGGGTCACGGTGCGCATGGCCTATACGCCGCCGGGCGGCGCCTTCGGCCACGGCCTGGCGCGCATGCTCGGCGAGGACCCGGAACGCCGGATGGACGAGGACCTGGCGCGCATGAAGTCCTTCATCGAGCGCGGCGTGACCCCTTACACGGCCCACCACACGCCCGCCAGCGACCGAACGCTGCATTGACATCATGGCCACCATCACCGACTCCACCCTCGATGCGATCCGCTCGCAGGCCGTGGCGGTCACGGGCGCCGCGGGCGACTACGACGCCCTGCTCGACCTGGTCGGCAACGCCCGCTTCGTGCTGCTGGGCGAAGCCACCCACGGCACCCACGAGTTCTACGCGGAGCGGGCGCGCATCACGCGCCGCCTGATCGAGGAAAAGGGCTTCACCGCGGTGGCGGTGGAAGCCGACTGGCCCGACGCCTACCGGGTCAACCGCTACGTGCGCGGCCACGGCCACGACCCGGACGCCCGCACCGCCCTGTCGGGCTTCGAGCGCTTCCCGGCCTGGATGTGGCGCAATACCGCCGTGCTCGAGTTCGTCGAGTGGCTGCACGCGCATAACGCGGCCAGCGCGGCCGCCGCCGGCGCCGGGGACGGTGTCGGCTTCTACGGGCTCGACCTGTATAGCCTGTACACCTCGATCCACGAGGTGCTCGGCTACCTCGACCGGGTCGACCCTGCCGCCGCGCGCGAGGCGCGCCGCCGCTATGCCTGCTTCGACCACTACGACCGCGACAGCCAGCAATACGGCTACGCGGCCAGCTTCGGCATGAGCGAATCCTGCGAACAAGGCGTCTTGGCGGCCCTGCACGACCTGCAGCAGCGCGGCTTCGACTACATGCAGGGCGACGGCATCGACGCCGAGGACGCCTACTTCTGCGCCCAGCAGAACGCACGCCTGGTGAAGAACGCCGAGGAATACTACCGCACCATGTTCCGCGGCCGGGTCTCGTCCTGGAACCTGCGCGACAGCCACATGGCCGAGACCCTGGACGCGCTCGCGCGCCACCTCTCGCGCGACGGCAAGCCGGCGCGGATCGTCGTGTGGGAGCACAATTCCCATATCGGCGACGCGCGCGCCACCGAGATCGGGCGCATGGGCGAATGGAACGTGGGCGAGCTGGCGCGCAAGGCCTATGGCCAGGATACCTGCCTGATCGGTTTCTCGACCTACGAGGGGCGCGTGACGGCGGCCTCGGAATGGGACGGACCGGCCGAGCACAAGCACGTGCGGCCAGGGCTGGCCGGCAGCTACGAGCACCTGCTGCACAGCACCGGCCTGGGCGACTTCTATGTGCCGCTGCGCGATCCCGGTCCGGCGCGCGAAGTCCTGATGGAGGGGCGCCTGGAGCGCGCCATCGGCGTGCTCTACCTGCCGCGCACCGAGCGCCAGAGCCACTATTTCATGGCCCAGCTGCCACGCCAGTTCGACGCCGTGATCCACTTCGACCGGACCACGGCGGTGGTACCGCTCGATCCGACCAGCGGCTGGCATTCGAACGAACCGCCGGAGACCTATCCGCAGGGACTATAAGAACGAGCCGCAGCTTGTACCTAGGGTTGGCCACCCTCTCCGCCCTTCCGCTCACTCCCCCGGCGCCGCCAGCCCTGGCGACGCCGGCCGCACCTCCTTTGGCGACGTATCCTCGTCGAAGACCGCATAGCCGTCCCGCCCCTTCCCTTTCGCCGTGTACAACGCGCTGTCCGCTGCCGCCAGCAGCTCTTCCTGGCCCTGGTTCGGCTGCGACAGCGCGATCCCCACGCTGCTCGACGCCCGGATCGGGCCCTTGCTGGTCTCGATCGGCACCCGCATCGAGGCCACGATCTTGGCGCCGATGCGCTCCGCTTCGGCGCGCGTGGAAATTTCTTCCAGAATCACCACGAACTCGTCGCCCGACAGGCGCGCCGGGGTGTCGGTGTTGCGCACGCCGGCGGTCAGGCGGCGCGCGAATTCCTTCAGCACCTCGTCGCCCACCCCGTGTCCATAGCTGTCGTTGATGCGCTTGAAGTGGTCGACGTCGAGGTAGGCCAGGGCCAGCCCCTTGCCGCTGCGCCGCGCGCGGTCGAGGGCGTGCTGCAGGGTTTCCGAGAACATGCGCCGGTTGGCGATCCCGGTCAGGGTATCGACGCGGGTCAATTGCACCAGCTGGGCCTCGACTTCCTTGGTATGGGTGACGTCGTGCTTGAGGGCATATACGCCGGCCACGGAACCGTCCGGCTGGATGTCGGGAATGAATGTTCCTTGCAGGAAGCGTGGTGCACCCTGGGCGTTCAGATGTACTTCACAGGTGACGCTGCGCCCGGCGTAGGCCTCGTCAAGGAAATCGCGTACCTGGCCATAAGCTTCGCGTCCCATCAGTTCGGAGACCGTCATCCCGACCAGCTCTTCCGGCCGCACGCCGAACCATTTCTCGAAGGTGGCGTTACCGAACTGGAAGCGCCGCTCGCGGTCCAGGTAGGCGATCAGCACCGGCAGGTTGTCGGCGATCAGGCGCAGCCGCTTCTCGGTGGCGCTGCGCTCGCCCTCGGCTTTCTCGCGCTCGGCCATCAGTTCGTAGAAAGCACGGCCCAGCTCGCCGATCTCGTCCTTGCGGCCGTCGCACAGCACGGCGATGTCGGTGGCGTCGTGGCGAATGGACCAGACCCGGTCGCGCAGCGCTTCGAGCGGCCCCAGCAGGCGGAACACCAGCACCCAGGCCAGCATGCCCGAGGCCAGGGCCAGTCCGAGGGCGCCGAAGAAGGCGTTGCGGCGCATCTCCGCGAGCGGCGCGAAGGCCTCGTCGGTCGGGTAGCGCGCCGCCAGGATCCAGCCGGTCGAGCGCAGCCGCTTGTAGGCATAGATCGACTCGCGCCCGTCCTTGCTGCGCGCTTCCAGCCAGCCTTCGTAACCCTTCAAGGCACGCTCGGTCCCGGTATTCGCGCCGGGCTTGGCGGAGACCGGCTGCATGACGCGATCCTTTTCCGGATGGTCGATCATGATTCCGTCCGCGGTCATGAGGAACAGGTAGCCGGTCTTGCCCGGCCTGAGCGCGCCGATCTGGCGCAGGAATCCCGAACCCTGCAGGTCGACGCTCGCCACCAGCACCTGCTCCACCTCGCCGGCGGGGTTGCGGATCGGGGCCGCGAAGATGACGACGTTCTTGTCCGACAAGCGGCTGCGCAAGGGTTCGGAAATCACGCTGGCGCGGGTACGCATCACCCGCTCGAAGTAATCGACGCCGGCGGCGTTCAGGTGGCGGCCGACAGGGAATTCGCGCAGGGTGACCACCATTTCGCCACTGCGCGCCAGGGTCAGGAAATTCAGGTAGTCGTTGCCCCACATCCGGGCCTGCACATCCAGGTATTGCTGCATCAGCATGTTGTCGGACAGCGCGGCGGCCGGGGCATTGGCCGCCACCGCCTCGACCTGGCGCAGCCGGTCGCCGATCCGGTCGTCCATGAAGGACACGGCCCCGGTCAGCATCGTGAACTGCTGGTTGCCGATCACCTCCTTCATGCCGCGCTCGGCGACCGACAAGGTCGACAGCGTGACCAGCAGGGTCGCCACGAATACCAGCGCCGCGGCCACGAAGGCCAGGCGGAACTTGAGGTTCGGCGACGACACGCGGGAGCCAGGCTTATGCATGAGATGCGCTTTGTTGGCTGATCGACAACCAAGTATTACACATAATTAGGTCGCGCGACCAAATTGTGCCTTCCGTGTGCACCTTTTGAACACTGACGAGCCGCCAGGATTTCCGCTAGCATGGTGGATTGACCTGTTTGCCACGAGCGACCCCATGAGTAAATACACCCTGCACATCAACGGCAAGACCCAGGCCGTCGAAGTCGAGCCGGATACGCCCCTGCTGTGGGCTTTGCGCGACACCCTGGGCCTGGTCGGCACCAAGTACGGTTGCGGACTCGGCCAGTGCGGCGCCTGCACCGTCCACCTCGACGGCGTCCCGGCGCGCTCCTGCCTGACGCCGGTCGCCGGTGTCGGCAAGCAGAAGATCACCACCATCGAGGGCCTGGACGCCAAGGCCAGCCACCCGCTGCAGCTGGCCTGGCAGGAACTGGACGTGCCCCAGTGCGGTTACTGCCAGTCGGGCCAGATCATGAGCGCCTGCGCCCTGCTCAAGCAGCACCCGAAGCCGAGCGATGCCCAGATCGACGCGGCCATGGCGGGCAACCTGTGCCGCTGCGCCACCTATACCCGCATCCGCGCCGGCATCCACCGCGCGGCCGACATCGCATCCACCGGAAAGGGCAAGCCATGAGCGCGCCACTGTCTCCCTCGCGCCGCGGCTTCCTGCGCAACGGCGCCATCGGCGGCGCCTTCCTGCTCGGCATGTCGGCCGAGGGCGTACTGGCGGCGGCGACCGGCGCCGCCGGCGCGGCGGGTGCGGACTTCGTTCCCAACGCCTTCATCCGCATCGCGCGCGACGGCCGCGTGACCCTGATTTCCAAGCAGCCGGAAATCGGCCAGGGCATCAAGACTTCTCTGCCGATGATCATCGCCGAGGAACTCGACGTCGACTGGAAGGATGTGCGCATCGTCCAGGGCGACCTGAATCCGGCCTACGGCAGCCAGGGCGCGGGCGGCTCGACCTCGACCCCCACCAATTACAACGACTTCCGCCGCCTGGGCGCCACCGTGCGTGCCATGCTGGTCCAGGCCGCGGCCCAGGCCTGGAAAGTGCCGGCCGCCGAGTGCGGCACCGGCGGCGGCTTCGTGCTCCACGGCCCTTCCAGGCGCCGCCTGGGCTACGGCGCCCTGGCCGAGGCCGCATCGAAGCTGGCGGTCCCTGCGGCCGAGGCGGTGGTGCTGAAGGACCCCGCCAGTTTCAAGCTGCTGGGCAAGCGCATCGGCGGTGTCGACAATGCCGCCATCGTCAGCGGCAAACCCCTGTTCGGCATCGACGTCCAGGTACCGGGCATGCTGTACGCGGTCTATGCCAAGTGCCCAGTGTTCGGCGGCAAAGCCGTGCGCGCCAACCTGGACGCGATCAAGGCCATGCCCGGCGTCAAGGACGCCTTCATCGTCGAGGGCGCCGGCACCCTGAACAACCTGCGTCCGGGCGTGGCGATCGTCGCCACCTCGACCTGGAACGCGATCCGCGCGCGGCGCGCCCTGGAAGTGGAATGGGACGAAGGTCCCGGCGCCGGCCATAGCTGGGCCGATTTCACGGTCCAGGCCAAGGCGGCCAGCGCCAGGCCAGGTACGAGCACGATGCGCAAGGACGGCGACGTGGCGGCTGCGCTCAAGGGCGCGGCCAAGACGGTCGAGGCGGCCTACAGCTACCCTTTTATCTCGCATGCCAGCATGGAGCCGCAGAACTGCACCGCCTGGGCCAGGGATGACGGCACGCTGGAGCTGTGGGCGCCGACCCAGAACCCGGGCGCCGGCCAGGCCCTGGTGACCAGCCTGTTCAACATCCCCAAAGAAAAGATCACCCTGCATATCATCCGCAGCGGCGGCGGTTTCGGCCGCCGCCTGAGCTCGGACTTCATCGTCGAGGCCACCGCCATCGCCCTGAAGGTGAAGGCCCCGGTCAAGCTGACCTGGACCCGCGAGGACGACCTGCAGCACGACCACTTCCGCCCCGGCGGCTTCCACTTCCTACGCGGAGGCATCGACGCCCAGGGCAAGGCCGTGGCCTGGCAGAACCATTTCGTGACCTTCGCCAACCGCGTCGAGCGCGAGGGCCAGAGCGTGCTGCAGCCTGGCAGCGGCGGCAACCTGTCGGGCGACGAGTTCCCGGGCCGCTGGCTGCCCAACGTCCAGCTCGAGCAGACCGCCCTGGAATGCCGCGTGCCGATGGGTCCGTGGCGCGCGCCGGGCAGCTGCGTATTCGCCTGGGTCTTCCATAGCTTCATCGACGAGCTGGCCCATGCGGGCGGGCGCGATCCGCTGGAATTCCGCCTGGAACTGCTGGGCGACAAAAGCGTGGTGCCGGGCACCGGCGAGCGCGGCCAGCCCTACAGCGTGGAGCGGATGAAGTCGGTCCTGATGACGGCGGCCGACAAGGCCGGCTGGGGCAAGAAAAAATTCCCGCGTGGCCAGGGCCAGGGCATCGCCTTCCATTTCAGCCACCGCGGCTACGTGGCCCAGGTGGCCGAGGTCACGGTCTCGCGCGACGGCAAGCTGAAGGTGGACCGGGTGGTGGTGGCGACCGACATCGGCGCCCAGATCGTCAACCTGTCGGGCGCCGAGAACCAGGTCGAGGGTTCGGTGATCGACGGCCTGTCGACCCTGATGTTCCCCGAGCTGAACATCGAAGCGGGCCGCATCGTGCAAAGCAATTTCCACGACTATGGGCTGTTGCGCATGCCGGATGCGCCCGGCAAGATCGAGGTGCATTTCGTCAAGTCGGACTATCCGGTCACCGGCCTGGGCGAACCCGCCCTGCCGCCACTGGCGCCGGCGGTGTGCAATGCGATCTTCGCGGCAACCGGCAAGCGCGTGCGCGAGCTGCCGCTCTCGAAGACCGACCTCAGCTGGACCTGAGTCCGCTGCCTTCGTTCCTGCGCGCCGCCGCATGCGCCGGATCGGTGTCCCTGGCGCCGTGCTGTTCGAGGATGACGGCGGCCTGCTCCAGGCGCGCCGGGTCCTCGGCCGCGACGGTGATGACGCACTTGCTGATTTCCAGCCCCGGCGTGTACACGTCCTTGTAGTCGGTGCCGCCCTTCACCGCTGGCGAATCGCCGACGGTGAAGTTGGCTTCCGAGGGGCCGGCCTCGTCGCCGGTATGGCTGATCTCGATGCTGTCGCGGTCGAACCCGGCGTCGAGCAGCGCCTGGCGCGCGCGCTCGGCGTCCGCGATGTCGTCGATCACGCGGAGGATCTGGTTGTTCATGGCGGCTCCTTCTGTCGATGGCACCACCGTAGCAGAAACGCCGGCGCCCCGGCGCTCATTCCGGCCGGAGGCTCGCCCCATGGGCGGCGTTCACCCGTGCCAGGTAGGTGCGCAGGTCGTCGAAGCTGACGGCGCCGCGGCGCCCGGTGTCGATCGCTTCGAAATGCCTGGCAACAAAACCGAAACCCTTGGCCTCGTCTAGCGTCAGGCTGCCGTCGCCGTCCCGGTCGGCGGCCCGGAATTGCGCTTCCAGCTTGTCCAGCGCCTGGGTGCGCAGCGCCGTGCCCGCCGCCGGCGGCGGTGCGGCCGGGCGGTTGCGCAGCGCCGGCGGTACCTGGCCGTCGACGCCGATCTGGGGCTCGACCTGGGCCGACGCCGCACCCGCGGCGCCGGCCAGCAAAAAGAAAACGGTCATGATCTTCATTGTGCCACCGATACGCTGTTGTAGAAGGCGCGCAGGTCGGCCTTCTGGAGCCGGCGCACGCGGTCGTCGAGGTAGCTCATGTGCCCACTGTCGTAGTTGCGGACCTGGATGCCGGCATTCGGGCCCAGCCGCGCCAGGTCGAGCTCGGTCTGGTAGAAGGGCGTCGCCAGGTCATGATAGCCGCTCATGGCGAGTACCTTCAAGCCGGGGTTGAGCGTCAGGGCCGCGGCCAGGTCGGGGATCGTGTCCGGCAGCGTCTTGCCGTCGTGGCTGAAGTTCCATTGGTTGAGCACATTGCTGGAGCCCAGATAGGGCGTGATCGCCGTATAGCGCAGTTCGGTCTCCAGGTAAGTGCGGATGGTGTTGTTGAACACGCCGCCCACCACGTTGAGCGACGGATCGCCGTTCGCCAGCGCGCTGCCGCTGGGCACCTTCACCCGGGCGTCGTAGCGCCCGATCACCTGCCCCGGCAGCAGGCGTGCGCGGTAGGCGCCCGGCGTCATCGAAAAATCCTGGCGCCAGGTCTGCACCGGCAAGCCGGTGTCGGCGGCCAGCCGCGCCAGCGTGGCCTCGCTGGGCGGCGCGCCGCCGGCCAGGAAGGCGCCGACCTCGCTGCGGTAGCTGCCCGCCGCGAACTCGCGCGCGCGCTGCAGCACCGACGAGAAGTCGGTCGGCAGGCTGCCGTTCTGGTGGTAGGCCGAGACCGCCACATAGCTCGGGATATACCCTTCGCAGCTGGCCTGGCCCGGGTTGAACACGCCGCAGTTGCTGTTGTAGTCCATGGCGGCCGACTGCAGCATGACGCCGGTCACGCGCACCCCGGCGCTCTCGAGCAGGTTGGCCAGCACCGCCGTGCGCGGCGCGCCGTAGGATTCGCCGAACAGGTAGACCGGCGACGCCTGCCGGTTGTTGGCGGCCAGATAGCGGCGCACGAAGTCGCGGAAGGCCGCGGCGTCCTGGTCGACGCCCCAGAACTGGACATTGGTATAGGGCGCCACCGCCTGGGAATAACCGGTGCCGACGGCATCGACGAAGACCAGGTCGGAATGGTCCAGCAAGGTTTCCTGGTTGTCGACCATCTGTACCGGGGTGGCGGGCGGCTCGGTGGATGGGAAGGCGGTGGCCAGCCGGCGCGGTCCGAAGGCGCCCAGGTGCAGCCAGAGCGAGGCCGAACCCGGGCCTCCGTTGTAGAAGAAGGTGAGCGGCCGCAGCGCCGCCGGCTGCGTGCCGGCGGTATAGGCGACGTAGAAGAAGGCCGCCGCCGGCCGTCCGGTCTGCAGGTCGGTGGCCGTCAGGTGGCCGGCGGTGGCGCTGTAGTCGAGCGGGCGGCCGTCGAGGGTGATGCGGGTCTGGACCGTGGCGGCGCGCTCCTCGGCGCCCGCCAGCGAGGCCGTGGCCGCGCCCGAATACAGCACCGGATCGGCGTAGCTGCCCGGCAGCGCCGCGACCGGTGGCGGCGGCGGCGGGACCGGGGCCACCGCCTGTGGCGGCGGGCTGTCGCCACCGCCACCGCCGCCGCAGGCCGTCAGCGCGGCGGCAAGGGCGGATGCAAACAGCAGGCTGGCCAGGTGCGGCCGTCGGGCGGGACTGCGAGTGGCCATGATCGTCCTCGTGGAAATCGGGCGGGTATGGCGCCGATTATGCACCGACTGCGGCGGAACTCAACAGGAATCAGGCGGAACGCGGGGAGACTGCCGGATCAGGGCCGTTTCAACTGGCCAATCACGCTCGCCACCTTGGTCGTGATCACATCGACCGCCGGGCCGTTCGCACCGTGGGGCAGGATCACGTCGGCGTAGCGCTTGGTGGGCTCGATGAACTGCTTGTGCATCGGCCGCACCGTTTCCAGGTACTGGCCGACGATGCTCTCCAGCGAACGGCCGCGCTCGGCGATATCCCTTTGCAGGCGGCGGATGAAGCGGACGTCGGGGGCGGTGTCGACAAAGATCTTCAGCGACATCATCTTGCGCAAGTCGGCGTCGTACAAGGCGAACAGGCCTTCGATCACGATCACCGGGGCCGGCTTGACCGGGATCGTCTTGTTCGAACGGTTGTCGATCGTGAAGTCGTATTCCGGCATCTCGATCGCTTCGCCATTGCGCAGGGCGCGCACGTGCTGCACCAGCAGCGGCCAGTCGAACGCCTGGGGATGGTCGTAATTCTGCTTGCGGCGGACTTCGGGGGTGAGGTGGGACTGGTCGCAGTAGTAGTCGTCCTGCATCACGACCGAGACCATGTCGGCGCCGAACGACGCCAGCACCTGCTGGGTCACCGTCGACTTGCCACTGCCGCTTCCGCCAGCGACGCCAATGACAAACGGGGAGAAGGAAATCTGATTCATCCCCGAATGATACCGGAGCGGCGGCCGAACCGACAGGGCCGGTCCGACATGCCGCTCGGCAATCCATCCCGATCTAGTCGGGAATCACGGCGGTCGCCTCGATCTCGACCCGCGCCCGGTCTTCAATCAGCGCGCTCACCTGCACCGCGCTCATGGCGGGATAATGGCGTCCGATGGTGTCGCGGTAGGCCGCTCCGAGGGCGGCGCCGGCATCGAGGTACTCGCGCTTGTCCACCACGTACCAGGTCATGCGCACGATGTGCTCGGGGCCGGCCCCGGCCTCGCGCAGCACGGCCACGATGTTTTCCAGCGCCTGGCGGGCCTGGCCCACGAAGTCGTCGGTCTGGAAGCGCCCCTCGGCATCCCAGCCGATCATGCCGCTGACAAAGACCTGGCGGCCGCTGGCCGCGATGCCGTTCGCGTAGCCTTTCGGGCGTGGCCAGCCGGCTGGCTGCAGGGTTTCCATCATCAAGCTTCCTTGGTAGCCGCGAGCAGTTCGCGCGCGATGATCAACAATTGCACTTCGCTGGCGCCCTCGTAGATGCGCAGCGCGCGGATTTCGCGGTACAGGCTTTCCACGGTGCGCCCGCTCCGCACCCCCTGGCCGCCGAACAGCTGGACGGCGGCGTCGATGACGCGCTGGGCCGACTCGGTGGCGGTGAGCTTGGCCATCGCCGCTTCCTTCGTCACCTTGCGGCCGCCGTCGCGCATCCAGGCCGCGCGGTAGGTCAGCAGCGCGCTGGCGTCGATGTCGGTCGCCATCTGGGCCAGCCTGGCCTGGGTCAGCTGGAAGTCCGCCAGGGTCTTGCCGAACATGGGACGCGCCTGCGCATGGGCGAGCGCCTCGTCCAGGGCGCGCCGTGCGAAGCCGAGCGCGGCGGCCGCCACCGAGGTGCGGAACACGTCGAGCGTGGCCATGGCGATCTTGAAGCCCTGCCCTTCGGCGCCGAGCAGGCGCGCCGCCGGCACCCGGCAGCCTTCGAAGGACAGGCGCGCCAGCGGATGCGGGGCGATCACATCGATGCGTTCGGCGATCCGCAGGCCCGGCGCATCGGCGTCCACGATGAAAGCCGAGATGCCCTTGGCGCCGCGGCCGCCCTCGCCGCCGCCGTCCGCGGTCCGGGCAAAGACGACGTAGAAATCGGCGATGCCGCCATTCGAGATCCAGGTCTTTTCGCCGTCCAGCATCCAGCCGTCGCCGTCGCGGCGGGCCGCGCACCGCATCGCCGATACGTCGGAGCCGGCCTGCGGTTCGGACAGGGCGAAGGCGGCGATCGCCTCGCCGGCCGCAACGCGCGGCAAGTAGGCCTGCTTCTGCTCTTCCGCGCCGAACAGCGAGATCGCCCCGCTGCCCAGGCCCTGCATGGCGAAGGCGAAATCGGCCAGGCCGGCATGGCGGCCCAGGGTTTCGCGAATCAGGCAAATGGCGCGGGTGTCGATGCTGTCGACCGCGCCGCCGTAGGCCGTACCGCCGACGGCATGGCGCAGCCAGCCGGCCTGGCCCAGGCCCTTGACCAGGGCGCGGCAGGCGGCGTCGACGTCATGGCCGTGGGCCGCATCCAGGTGGGCGGCGGCCCAGCAATCGAGCTCGCGCGCCAGCGCGCCGTGGCGCGCTTCGAAGAAGGGCCAGTCCAGGTGGTCGAGGCGTTCCATCAATCCCCCTCGAAGCCGGGCTGCCGTTTCGCCACGAAGGCATGGTAGGCGCGGTGGAAATCCCTGGTCGCCATGCAGATCGCCTGTGCCTGGGCTTCGGCCTCGATGGCCTCGTCCACCCCCATGTTCCATTCCTGCTGCAGCATCTTCTTGGTCATGCCATGGGCAAAGGTCGGGCCCTGGGCCAGGCTCGCGGCCAGTGCGCGGGCCTCGGCCAGCACCTCGCCCGGCTCGCACAGCCGGTTGTAGAAGCCCCAGCGCTCGCCCTCTTCCCCGCTCATCGAGCGGCCGGTGTAGAGCAGCTCGGCCGCGCGGCCCTGGCCGATCACGCGCGGCAGCAGCGCGCAGGCGCCCATGTCGGCGCCCGCCAGCCCCACGCGCGTGAACAGGAAGGCGGTGCGGCTGCGCGCGGTGGCGTAGCGCAGGTCCGATGCCAGCGCCAGGATCGCGCCGGCGCCCGCGCAAACGCCGTCCACCGCGGCCACGACCGGCTGCGGGCAGGCGCGCATGGCCTTCACCAGGTCGCCCGTCATGCGCGTGAAAGCCAGCAGGCCGGGCATGTCCAGCTTCGTGAGCGGGCCGATGATTTCGTGCACGTCGCCGCCGGAGCAGAAGTTCTCGCCCGCGCCGGTGATGACCACGGCCTTGACGTCGTCCGCATAGGCCAGCGCGCGGAACAGGTCGCGCAGCTCGGCATAGGACTCGAAGGTGAGCGGGTTCTTGCGCTCGGGACGGTTAAGGGTGATGGTGGCGACGCCGTCTTCCAGCGCGAACAGGAAGTGGTGCGCCTGGTGGCCCTTGAAGCTCGCGCGGCTGCCCGGCAGCCGGTGCGCTTCGCCCGGAAGATAATGCATGGATGGCTCCTGTGATCCTGTCGTGAATGAGTGGGTCAGCCTTCGAGCAGGCGCGCCGCCACCTGCTGCGGACTGAGGCCGGCGCTGGCCGCCTGCAGCGCGCGCTCGCGCTCCAGGTTGCGTTCCAGCTGCAGCTTGCCGGCCCGGTACTGGCGCGGCCAGGCGGCGCCGGTGTAGCCGATGCGCGCCGCTTCCAGCAGGGTCCAGGCCGGGTTGGCCAGGTGCGGGCGGGCCACGGCGCACAGGTCGGCGCGCCCGGCGGCGATGATGCTGTTGACGTGGTCGGCCTCGTGGATGGCGCCCACCGCGATGGTGGGAATGCCCGCCTCGTTGCGGATGCGGTCCGAGAACGGGGTCTGGAACATGCGCCCGAACACGGGTTTCTCCAGCTTGCTGACCTGGCCCGAGGAACAGTCGATCATGTCCGCCCCCGCCGCCTTGAACAGGCGCGCGATCTCGACCGCGTCCGCCGGGGTCACGCCGCCCTCGACCCAGTCGTGGGCCGAGACGCGCACACTGATGGGCCGGTCCTGCGGCCAGGCGGCGCGCACCGCCGCGAAGACTTCCAGCGGATACCTGCAGCGGTTTTCCAGGCTGCCGCCGTACTCGTCGCCGCGCATGTTGGTCAGCGGCGAAATGAAGCTGGAGAGCAGATAGCCGTGCGCGCAGTGCAGCTCCAGCCAGTCGAAGCCCGCTTCCGCCGCCGCCTCGGTGGCGCGTACGAAGTCCTGCTTGACCCGTTCCAGGTCGTCCAGGGTGGCGGCGCGCGCGGTCTGCGATACGCCTTCGATGTACTGCTGGCTGGACGCGGCCACCAGCGGCCAGTTGCCCTGATCCAGCGGCAAGTCGATGCCGTCCCAGGCCGCCCGGGTCGAGCCCTTCGCGCCCGCGTGGCCGAGCTGTACGCCGATGCAGGCGTCGGTCGCGCCGTGCACGAAGTCGACGATGCGCTTCCAGGCCGCCGTGTGTGCCGGCGTGTACAGGCCCGGGCAGCCCGGCGTGATGCGGGCGTCGGCCGAGACGCAGGTCATCTCGGCCATCACCAGGGCCGCGCCGCCCATGGCGCGCGCGCCCAGGTGGGCCAGGTGATAGTCGCCGACGGTACCGTCTTCGGCGGAGTATTGCGCCATGGGCGAGACCACCACCCGGTTCTTGAGCAGCACCCCGCGTACTTTATACGGCGTGAACATCGGCGGCACCGGGCCCTCCGGCGCCGGCACGCCGGCCTGCAGCGCGGCGCGCCCTGCGAACCAGCGCTCGAAGCCGGCCACGTAGTCGGGGTCGCGCAGGCGCAGGTTCTCGTGCGACAGGCGCTGGCTGCGCGTCAGCAGCGAGTAGGCGAACTGCTCGGCCTCCATGGCCGTATAGCGCGCCACGTTCTCGAACCATTCCATCGAATTGCGCGCCGCGCTCTGCAGCTTGAGTACCTCGACCATGCGCAGGTCCTGGTAACGCGCCAGGGCATGGTCAAGCCGACCGCCTGCGAGGCCGCCGCCATCGAGCGCCTGCGCCAGCTCGATGGCATCCTCGAGCGCCAGCTTGGTGCCGGAACCGATCGAGAAGTGGGCGGTGTGGGCGGCGTCGCCCATCAGCACCAGCGGCACGCGGCGCCCGTCCAGCTCCAGGCGGTGCACCCAGTTGCGGCAGGCCAGGCGCGGGAAGCGGATCCACATCGCCGAACCGCGCAGGTGGGCGGCATTCGCCATCAGGGCCTGGCCGTCCAGGTGGCGCGCGAACAGGCGCTCGCAGAAGGCCAGCGCTTCCGGCTGGTCCATCGATTCCAGCCCGGCCGCGCGCCAGGTCGACTCCAGGGTCTCGACGATGAAGGTCGAGGTCTCGCCGTCGTACTGGTAGGCGTGGGCCTGGAACCAGCCGTGCTCGGTTTCCTCGAAGGCGAAGGTGAAGGCGTCGAAGCGCTTGCGGGTGCCAAGCCAGACGAAGCGGCACAGGCGCGGCTCGGTCTCGGGCTGGAACACGGCGGCGTGGCGCTGGCGGATGGCGCTGTTGACGCCGTCGCAGGCGACCACCAGGTCGGCCCGGTAGCGCCGCGCCAGCTCGGCCTCGTCGCGTACGTCCTGCTCGAACACCAGTTCCACGCCCAGCGCGCGGCAGCGCTCCTGCAGGATATTCAGCAGGCGCTTGCGCGCGATGCCGCAAAATCCGTGGCCGCCGGAGGTCACGGTGCGGCCCTTGAAATGCACGTCGATGTCGTCCCAGTGGTTGAACGACTGCAAGATGTCGCGGGCGCTCGGTTCGTCCGCCTGAGCCAGGTGGCCGAGTGTCTGGTCGGAAAACACGACGCCCCAGCCGAAGGTATCGTCCGGGCGGTTGCGCTCCACCACCACCACCGTGTGCTCCGGATGGCGCTTCCTGGCCAAGAGGGCGAAGTACAGGCCCGCCGGGCCGCCGCCTACGCACACGATGTTCATCCATGCTCTCCGTTCTGGTGTTGCGCGTATATTACATGGGGAGATACTTTAAGTGTCAAGCAAATGCCGCGCACCATTTCCGGAAGCGCGGTTCGACCTTCAAATTTTTAGTACAATCAAGCAATTGACAGTGCACTGCACCGGTCGCGTGCACATAAAACCAACAAAACCGACTTACCACGCAAACTTGGCGAATCGATGAAAATCTCTGACCGGATTGCGCATTCCCGCCCCCTGGCCACCACCGCCATGCATGGGCGTGCCGACGCATTGCGTCTCGCGGGCGAACAGGTCATCGATTTTTCGATCGCCATCTCCCACTTCCCCGCTCCGCCGGCCGTGCTGGACGCCGTGCTCGCCGCGGTCGAGGACCAGCGCGCCATGCCCTATGCCGATGTGATCGGCGTGCCGGAAGTGCGCGCGTCCCTGGCAGCCAAGCTGCGCCAGGAAAACGGCATCGACGCCACGGCCGACGAGATCATCGTCACCAACGGCGCCAAGCAGGCTTATTACCAGGCGCTGTACGCGATGACCGACCCGGGCGACCGCGTGGCCGTGTTCCGTCCCTACTGGCCGGCCTACCTGGCCACCGCCCAGCTGCTCGGGCTGGAGGTGGTGCTGGCCGACCTGCCGGACACGCTGACGCCGGAGGCCCTCGACGCCCTCGGCCCGGTCAAGGTCCTGGTCATCAACAACCCGCACAACCCCACCGGCAAGGTCTATACCCGCGCCGAAGTCGAACACCTGCGCGACTGGGCCCTGCGCACCGGCGGCCACGTGATCATCGACGAAAGCTACGAGCACCTGATCTTCGAAGGCAGCCACGTCAGCCTGGCCAGCCTGTGCGACTGGCGCGAGGCCGGCGTGGTGACCCTGTTCTCGGCCTCGCAGAGCTACGCCATGATGGGCTGGCGCGTGGGCTTCGCCGTCGCGCCCGGCAACCTGGTGCAGGCGATGCAGAACCTGCAGGGGCCGGTCACGGCCGCCGCGCCCTACCTGTCCCAGGTGGCCGCCGCCGCCGCGTTCGCGACCGGCACCCCGCACGCCCTGATGCGCGACTACCGCGCGCGCCGCGACGCCGTGGTGCGGCGCTTCGCCGAGACTCCCTGGATGCACATGCCGGCGCCTGCCTCGGGCCCCTACCTGTGGGGCGACGTGCGCGCGCTGACCCGCGACACCCTGGCCTTCGCCGACGCCCTGCTGGAGCAGGAGAAGGTGGCAGTCATGCCGGGCGAGGCCCTGGGCCTGCCCGGCTTCATCCGCCTCGGCTACATCTCCGACGACGACGCCACCCTGCTCGAGGGCGTGGACCGCATCATCGCCTTTGGCGACCGCATCGGCGGCCGCCATCCGGGGCCGGGAAGCCCATGAGTTCCCTGCTCGGCCGCTTCCGCCTGAACAGCCTGCGCAGCAGGCTGATGCTGCTGGTCGCGCTGGCCATCACGCCGATCGCGATCGTGACGGTGCTGGGCGGCCTGCGCGAGCGCGAGGCCGCGATCCGGGCGTCCGAGGAAAACCTCAAGCGCCTGACCGGCCTGGCGGCGGCCAACGAGGCCCAGTCGATCGAGCGCGCGCGCCAGATCCTGGTCGACCTGGTCAGCGTGCCCGACCTGATGAGCGGCCCGGCGCGCTGCAATGCGCTGCTGGCCGACGTCCTCGACCGCAATGAGGGCTATGTCAACTTCGGCCTGATCCAGATGGACGGCGAAGTCACCTGCAGCGCGGTGCCGATGCTGCACCCGGTGAACCTCGGCGACCGCCGCCACTTCAAGCGCGCGGTGTCGGAACGCCGCTTCATCGCCGGCGACTACGTGTTCGGGCGCGTGATCCGCAAGCACACCATCAATCTCACCTATCCGGTGATCGACCGCCGCGGCCAGGTGGTGGCGGTGGTATTCGCGGCCATGGACCTGGCCGGCCTCGACACCTTCGTCAACGACATCAGCCTGGCCCCGGGTTCGATCCTGGAGACCGCCGATTCCTCGGGCGCGCTGATCTCGCGCCGGCCCGACCCGGAACGCTACTTCGGCCAGAAGATCTCGCCAGCGCTGCGCGAGGCGATGCGCGGCCCGCACCAGCGCGCCGTGGTGGTGCGCGGCGAGGACGGCGTCGAGCGCCTGCACGCCTTCGCCCGCGTCGGCCCGCCCTCGCTGTCCGAATACACGGTAACCATCGGCGTGCCGACCGCCACCATCACCGCGGTGGCGCGCGAAGCCCAGCTGATGTCGCTGCTGGGCCTGGGCGCGACCACCCTGCTGGCCATGCTCGCGGCCTGGCTGGCAGGCGACAAGCTGATCGTGCAGCGGGTGCGCAAGCTGATGATCACGGCCCGCCGCATCGCCGCCGGCGACCTCGATGCGCGCAGCGGCATCGAGTACGGGCGCGAGGAGATCGGACGCCTGGCGGAGGCGCTGGACGAAATGGCCGAGACCCTGCAGAAGAAAGAGTCCGCCCGCAGCCTGGCCGAGCGCGAGCTGCGCGCCGCCGACCAGCGCAAGGACGAATTCCTGGCGATGCTGGCCCACGAGCTGCGCAATCCGCTGGCGCCGATCAGCACCGGCGCCCACCTGCTCAAGCTGCTGCACTCGGACAATGCCCAGATCACCCAGACCTGCGCCATCATCGCGCGCCAGGTCGAGCACATGACCAGCCTGGTCGATGACCTGCTGGACGTCTCGCGCGTCACGCGCGGCCTGGTGTCGCTCTCGACCCAGGTGCTGGACCTGCGCAACGTGGTCGATGATGCGGCCGAACAGATCCGCCCCCTGATCACGGCGCGCCGCCACAAGGTGATCCTGGAACTGCCGAACGGCCCCGCCAACGTCAAGGGCGACCACAAGCGCCTGGTGCAGGTGGTCGCCAACCTCCTCGGCAATGCCACCAAGTACACGCCCGAAGGCGGCCACATCACCCTCCAGCTGAAGGAAAGCGGCGCGGACTACGTGCTCAGCGTGACCGACGACGGCATCGGCATGGAGCCGGGCCTGGTGGCGCGCGTGTTCGACCTGTTCACCCAGGCCGAACGCACGCCCGACCGCTCCCAGGGCGGGCTGGGGCTTGGCCTTGCGCTCGCCAAGAGCCTGGTCGAGCTGCACGGCGGCAGCGTCGGCGCGGACAGCGCGGGCCTGGGCAAGGGCAGCACCTTCACCGTGCGCCTGCCGCGCCACGCCCACCCGCAGGACGGCGCGCCGGGAACGCCGCCGCCGCCGCCACGCACCGCGGCCGGGATGCCGGGCGGCGCCCTGCGCGTGCTGGTGGTGGACGACAACCTGGACGCCGCCCACACCCTCAACCTGTTCCTGGGCGCGGCCGGGCACGAGGTCGAGATCGCCTATTGCGCCGCCGACGCCCTGGAAGTCGCCAAGGTGTTCTCGCCCCAGGTCTGCCTGCTCGACATCGGCCTGCCCGACATGGACGGCAACGAGCTGGCGCGCCGCCTGCGGCGCCTGCCCCAGACCACGGCCTCGACCCTGGTCGCCGCCACCGGCTACGGCCGCCAGCAGGACCGCGACGCCGCGCGCCAGGCCGGCTTCGACCACTACATGGTCAAGCCGGTGAATACCGTCGAGCTCAGCGAGCTGCTGGCGCGCATCGCGGCGCGCGCCGAACAGGCCTGAACTTCCGCGCCGGCGCCGCGAGCGCGCCCGCGCGAACGCCAAGACCTGGCCCGTCAGAAATTCTTACACCGCTTTCCCGCCTGTTCCCGCACCGCCAATTCCATTTGAACGAATGAATGAGGGAATCGTGTTCGTTATCAAGGACCTGCGTCAAGACAGGTGGCTCTGGCATGGCTATTGCGTACGGTTAAGCCACCGTCCCCTCATCTTCGCCAGGATCCTCATGAACATGCGCCTCGCCCTCGCCGCCGCAGCACTCATCAGCTTCAATGCCGCCGCCGCCCCGGCCACCCAGCTGCCGCCCGGCCCGGTTTACCTGAAGTTCAGCGGGCAGGAACAGATCGCCATCAACGGCGCCAGCACCTGGACCGACAAGAAGGAGATCAACTGGGGCGTCTTCATCATGTCGACCATGGAAACCGGCAGCGTGAACACGCCGCACGACCAGATCGACCCGACCGGCGACATCTTCTTTGCGAACGGCCTGGACGGCGGCCAGGTAACGGGCATGTTCTATGGAATCGAGCAGGGCACGGCCTCGCCCACCAATCCCTTCCCCGCGACCCGGGGCTACATGGACTTGTACTGGCGCGACCTGTCGTCCATGACGAAGACGTCCCTGGCCACCAGCGCCACCGGCATCCGCTGCGGCTATGGCTGCGCCAAGGGTTATACCGAGGGCACCTTCCTGGCGCGCCTGTTCTTCGATACCGGCATGGACACCGGCAACAAGCTGAACACCATCGTCGGCAACACGATCCCGAGCAGCAACGGCTTCTCGGGCCAGGCCGACTCCTACGCCTCGGTCGACATGTCGACCCCGGGCCTGTGGAGCTACCAGCTGAACTCGAACTACTTCCACAGCGCCGAAGGCAGCCGCGACCTGCGCTTCAAGAACAGCTACAACTATAACCGCCGCTGGAACGGCGGCACCAACATCCTGGGCGCGCGCGTCGACGATCCGGGCCAGGCCTACGCGCTGCCGGAACCAGGCGCGCTGTCGCTGACGGGCCTGGCGCTGCTCGGCATGGGCGCCGCCCTGCGCCGCCGCCGCGCCTGAGCTCTCCCATCCGCGCAAGGCAGCCCGGCGGCGCTGCCGTGTGCGTGTAGAATGGCCCGGCCGGCGCACCCGCGCGCCGGGCGTCCATTCCCGACACCATGACCGCCAGCCACGACCCTTCCACCGCATCCTTCCCCTGCGCCGCCCCGGCCGGCGACGATCCCAGCGTCTACCGCACCCTGCTCGAATCGACCAAGGCCATCCCGTGGCGGATCGACTGGGCCAGCATGCGCTTCACCTACATCGGACCACAGATCGAGGCGCTGCTCGGCTGGACGCCGCAGAGCTGGGTCTCGGTCGATGACTGGGCCGCGCGCATCCACGAGGAAGACCGCCGGAAGACGGTCGACTTCTGCGTCGCCCAGTCGCAGCAAGGCGTCGACCACGAGGCCGACTACCGCGCCCTGACGCGCGACGGCGACTGGGTCTGGATCCGCGACGTGGTGCACGTGGTGCGCCGCCCGGACGGCTCGGTCGAGGCCCTGGTGGGCTTCATGTTCGACATCACCGAGCGCAAGCAGGCCGAGGACAAGATCCTGCAGCTGCAGCGCGAGCTCGAGACCCTCTCCTACCGGGACAGCCTGACCGGCGTGGCCAACCGGCGCATGTTCGACACCCTGTACCCGGTCGAATGGGCCAAGGCGCGGGCGCTGGGCGAGCCGCTCTCGCTGGTGGTGGTCGACATCGATTACTTCAAGCAGTACAACGACCACTACGGCCACATGCAGGGCGACGAATGCCTGCGGCGCGTGGCACAGGTCCTGGACCAGGGCGCCGCGCGCGCGCGCGACCTGTGCGCCCGCCTGGGCGGCGAGGAATTCGTCCTGCTGCTGCCGGCCACCGGCGAGCAAGTGGCGCACGCCGTGGCGGAGCGCTGCCGGCGCCTGCTGGCGCGCGAGGCTATCGCGCATGCGCGCTCGGGCGCCGGGCGCAGTGTCACGGTCAGCATGGGCGTGGGCACCATCGTGCCGGGCGCCCACGACGAGGCCGCCGTATTCCTGGACCGCATCGACCGCCGCCTGTACCAGGCCAAGTCCGAAGGACGCGACCGGGTGTGCGGCGCGGAGATCTGAGTCGCCATGGATGAAGTCGGGGTCGTCCTGGCGATGCTGCTGGCGGTGGTCGCCAGCGGCTACCTGGTGCGCATGCTCCCGGTGGCCCTGCCGCTGCCCCTGGTCCAGATCGCCCTCGGCGCCCTGATCGCCGGCACCACCGGCCACGGCGTGCGCCTCGAGCCCCACATCTTCTTCCTGCTGTTCCTGCCGTCGCTGCTGTTCCTGGACGGCTGGCGCGTTCCCAAGGTCGGCCTGTTCCGCGACAAGGGAGCGATCCTGGAGCTCGCGCTGGGCCTGGTGCTGTTCACCGTGATCGGCGCCGGCTTCCTGATCCACTGGCTGATTCCCGCCCTGCCGCTGCCGGTATCCTTCGCGCTGGCGGCGATCCTGGCGCCGACCGACCCGGTGGCGGTGTCCTCGATCGCCGCGCGGGTGCCGATCCCGCCGCGCCTGATGCACATCCTGGAAGGCGAATCCCTGCTCAACGACGCCAGCGGCCTGGTGTGCTTCCGCTTCGCCGTGGCGGCCGCCCTGACCGGGCATTTTTTTGCCCGGCGGCGCCGCCCTCACCTTCGTCTGGGTGGCGCTGGCGGGCATCGCGGTGGGCGTGCTCCTGACCCTGGTGGTGGCAAGCGCCCAGCGCCTGGCGGCCAAGCGCTTCGGCGAGGACGCCGGCGCCGCCATCCTGCTCAACCTGCTGCTGCCCTTCGGCGCCTGGCTGGCGGCCGAGCACCTGCGGGCCTCGGGCATCCTGGCGGCGGTGGCGGCCGGCACCACGATGAGCTATGTGGAGCTGCGCGGGCGCGCCCTGGCCACCACCCGGATGCGGCGCGCCGTGGTCTGGGACACGGTGCAGTTCGCCCTCAACGGCGTGATGTCGTGCTGCTGGGCGAGCAGCTGCCGGACATCGTCCAGGCCGCCCTGCAAGGACCGGACGTGGCGGTGCCGCGCAGCCTGTGGTGGCTGGCCGGCCATGCGCTCCTGATCAGCCTGGGCCTGCTGCTGCTGCGCTACCTGTGGGTCTACGTCTCGCTGCGCCTGACGGTGCTGGTCGCGCGCCGCCAGGGCCGCAGTGTCTACCGGCCGAATCCTCGCCTCGTGCTGGCCACCTCGCTGGCCGGGGTGCGCGGCGCGATCACCCTGGCCGGCGTCCTGACCTTGCCGCTGGCCCTGCCAGCCGGCGCGCCCTTCCCGGGGCGCGACCTGGTCATCTTCCTGGCCAGCGCGTTCATCGTCGTGTCCCTGCTGGCGGCCAGCATCGGCCTGCCGCGCGTGCTGCGCGGGCTCGAGGTGCCGGCCGAGGATGGCGAGCAGGCCGAGGAAGACCAGGACGCATCCGCGAAGCCGAGCAGGCCGAGCGCCTGTACCGGCTGGCGGCGCTCGAGGCCGAACGCAGCGTCCTCCAGCGCATGGCGCGCCACGGCGAACTGTCCGACGAGACGGCGCGCGAGATGGTGCGCGAGATCGACCTGATCGAGGCGCGGTACCGCTGAGCCGCCATGTCGCGAGCTCCCCGGTGCGTTACCTTGCGAACAGTGCCGGCAATTGTGCAGGGGTAGGATCGGCTCGATTCCACCCGAGAACCGGACCCTGCCATGCTGAGCGATTCTCCTGGCGATATTGCCACCGCGCTTGCCGACCCGCCCGCCGCCGCACGCGCCGCCGGCCTGCGCTACGTGCACGACGACAAGCCCGGCATCCGGCGCGAGCCCGCCGGCGACGGTTTCCGCTACCTCGACGCCAAGGGCGAGCCGGTCGACGACGAGACCACCCTGGGGCGCATCAAGTCGCTGGCGATCCCGCCGGCCTGGACCGAGGTGTGGATCTGTCCGCAAGCCAACGGCCACCTGCAGGCCACGGGACGCGACGCCAAGGGCCGCAAGCAATACCGCTACCACCCCAAGTGGCGCGCCACGCGCGACGAGGTCAAGTACGAGCGCATGCTCAAGTTCGGTCAGGCCCTGCCCGCCATCCGCGCCGAAGTCGACCGCGCCCTCGGCCTGCCCGGCATGCCGCGCGAAAAGGTGCTGGCCACCGTCGTCTTCCTGCTGGAAGCGACCATGATGCGGGTGGGGAACGAGGAATATGCGCGCACCAATCAATCCTTCGGCCTGACCACCCTGCGCAACCGCCACGTGAAGGTGGACGGCAGCGAAGTCGAATTCCGCTTCCGCGGCAAGAGCGGGGTCTACCACAAGGTCAAGGTACAGGACCGGCGCCTGGCGCGCATCATCGCGCGCGCCCGCGACCTGCCCGGCCAGGAACTGTTCCAGTACGTGGACGAGCAAGGCGAGACCCACAGCATCGACTCCAGCGACGTCAACGACTACCTGCGCACCATCACCGGCGAGGAATACACGGCCAAGGACTTCCGCACCTGGTCGGGCACGGTGCTGGCGGCGCTGGCCCTGCAGGAATTCGAGAAGTTCGATTCCGAGGCCCAGGCCAAGAAGAACATCGTGCGCGCCATCGAATCGGTGGCCGAGAAGCTCGGCAATACGCCCTCGATCTGCCGCAAGTGCTATGTCCACCCGGCCGTACTCGACGCCTATCTCGACGGCACGGTGCTCGAGGTCCTGCGCGAGCGCACCGAGCAGGAGCTGACCGGGGACCTGCACGCCCTTCAGCCCGAGGAAGCGGCGGTGGTCGCCATGCTCCAGCAGCGCCTGCGACATGAGCAGGAACTTGCCGCATCCAGGCCCGCAGCCAAGCCGGCCACTCGGCGCCCCGATTCAAAAAAGGCCGCGAAGCGCCAGCCAGCCTGAACAGCAATGGCACTTGTTAAAACCGGCTGGACCAGGGATTTCACGATGTATTGCAGGTCCCGCCAATGACCCGCTTATTTCTGTCCAATATGCTTACATTTGTTGATAAAAGGAAATAATGGAATCAGAATACTCACCAATTTCCACTTACCGACCGGCCTGTTGGCCGGTTTTGTTTTTCGGTCAATACATGAACTTCTTCCGTCACTGGCGCATCGCCACCCGGCTGTACTTGTCGTTCTCCCTCATCTTGTCCCTGACCCTGGTGCTGGCCCTGTTCGCCGCCGTGCGCGTCAACAGCATCGAAGGCGCGCTCCAGAAAGCCGAGTCCGCCCGCCTGAACGAACTCGAGCCGCTGTACGCCGCCCGTGAGGCGCTCGCCCAGACCGGGATCGCCGCGCGCAATGCCTATATCTTCCGCGACGAGGCCGCCGCCGGGCGCGAACTCGACCTGGTGGACACCTACAAGGCCGACTACCTGTCGGCACTCGGCCGGCTCGACGGCGCGCTGAAGGACGACCCGGACTATGCCAAGGTCAAGGCCGGCATGCTGGCCATGGCCACCGAGCTCGCGCGTCCCCGCAACTACCGCGCCCAGGGCGACCTCGACGGCTTCGGACGCTTCCTGGTCAACGAATGCAGTCCGCTGCGGCGGCAGATCGTCGCCGACATCGACCTGCTCCTCAAGAAGCTGCAGGCGCACACGGCGCAGGCCAGCGCCGCGGCCGGCGCGCAGGCCTCGGCCACCCGCTACTGGATCACCGGCCTGGCCGGCGTTTCGGTACTACTCTGCGCGCTGGTGGGCCTGCTGCTGGTGCGCAGCCTGCTGGGCCAGCTGGGCGGCGAGCCGGCCTACGCCGCCACGGTGGCGCGCGCGATCGCCAACGGCGAGCTGCACCGTCCCGTCGATACCGCGCGCGCCCACCCGGCCAGCCTGCTGTCCGCGATGAGCGCCATGCGCGACAGCCTGGGCCGCATCGTGGCCAGCGTACGCGGCGGCACCCGCGCCATCGAGTCGGCCTCGTCCGAGATCGCGTCCGGCAACCAGGACTTGTCGCAGCGTACCGAAACCCAGTCCGCCGCCCTCGCCCAGGTGGCCGGCTCCATGAAGCAGCTGATCGAATCCGTGCGCCGGAACGCCGGCCACGCGGCCCAGGCCAGTGTGCTGGCCGGCGAGGTGTCGGCGCTGTCGGTCGACGGCGGCGCGGCGGTCGGCCAGGTGGTCGACACCATGCACCTGATCGAGGAATCGTCGCGCAAGATCGTCGACATCATCGCCGTCATCGACGGCATCGCTTTCCAGACCAATATCCTGGCCCTGAACGCGGCCGTCGAAGCGGCGCGCGCCGGCGAACAGGGACGCGGATTCGCCGTGGTGGCCAGCGAGGTACGCAACCTGGCCCACCGTTCGGCGGCCGCCGCCAAGGAAATCAAGGCCCTGATCGAGGATTCCGTCAGCAAGGTTGGCACCGGCACCGCCCTGGTGGGCCAGGCCGGCGACACCATCCGCCGGGTGGTGGAAGGCGTGCACAGCGTCTCCGACATCATCGGCCATATCAGCAGCGCCAGCGGCGAACAGCGCGCCGACATCGAACGGGTCGACGGCGCGATCATGCGGCTCGACGAGATGACGCTGCAGAACGCCGCCCTGGTGGAGGAAGCGGCGGCCGCCGCGCAATCGCTGCGCCATCAGGCGGCCGAGCTGGCGGCCCTGGTGGACACCTTCCAGCTCGAGCCGGAGCCGGCGGCGTCCGCGCAGCGCCAGCGCGCGCTCATCCGGTCGTGACCGGGAGCCTGCCGGCGAGCGGGGAAGGCCTTACTTCCTTGGGC
The DNA here is from genome assembly GCF_036961685.1 of Massilia sp. DD77. NCBI lineage: Bacteria > Pseudomonadati > Pseudomonadota > Betaproteobacteria > Burkholderiales > Oxalobacteraceae > Massilia > Massilia sp. DD77. The sequence goes on along the minus strand of NZ_JBAMDH010000009.1, from coordinate 112,195 downwards.
AGGCCAAGGGATAGGGCTTGAGCGCGATCGCCCCATGCATGCGTATCTGGGCCTGTCCCGCGGCGCTCCTTGCCGTGACGCTGGGGTCGATGGTCGCACCGGGGGGCGGAACCCGGTCTTCGCAGTCGCTTCCCGCATTGGCCGGCTTGTCCCCGACGGACCAATGGGCCAGGCCGAGCGGATCGTCGGCGACCTGCGGGGCAGGCAGCGGCACCGCATAGCTTTGCGCAAGGGCCTCCATCATCCAGCGGAGCGATATGCCGGGCAAGGCCTGGGAATCGTTGTAACCGCCGCCGACATCCGCGTGCGCCCCCGGGAACCAGCGTTCGTTGAGGGATTCCCCGTCGCCCTGGAGCGGAGGGCACAGCAAGATCGGCCTGAACTTGCTGCGTTTCTCGTCCAGTGACACGGCATGGAAGATCTTCCGGATAGACGGATACGAATCCGATTTATACCGGTCGCCGTCCCGCCCGTCACTCAGCTCCTTGCACACGCCGAACTCCTTGAAGTAGGAACCGGGAACGGTATCCCACAGGCCAAGGAACTTGATCTCCACGGGAATCGTGGTCACTGGACGCCCAGCCCAGATTACCTCGCCAACGAAGAGCGGATCGCCACTTTTCCAAACCCGCCATTTCTCCTTGAAAGCGTCGTCGTTCCTGGGTTTGACGGCTTCCAGGATCGCGTTGGCGAGTTTGCGCCTGGCGGAAAATTCGGCGTCCGACCTGGGCGGGACGCCTGCATACGCGATCAGCCCGGCCAGGGCACGGGCCTGGTGGGCGCCGCGGCTGAAACCGAAAATGTAGACGTCGTCTTTCGGGACGTACGACTGCGCGATGAAGTCATAGCCCCGAAGAATACGCGGCTCCATGCCGAATCCCAGCACCGCGCCGAGGATGGGCGTCTCGGCGCTCCCTACCCCTTCGATATACAGGGCCGTGGTTTGAGGATCGTTCGCCTGAACCACTGCTTCGAACAGCTTACGTACATTGGTGCCCGAACCGGGATCGTTGCGCGTGCCGTCCAGGAAGACGAAGATGCTTTTCTTCCTGGCCGCATCGCCGGTAAACGGCTTTTCGGACACGACCGGGCTGGTCATCTCGGGCCCCGGCACCGCGCATCCGGAAAGCCAGCTTGCGATGATGAAGCTGGAGCAAAGTCTTTTTACCGAGCGAACTGGCGAACGCTGATGCCACGGGCGCATGTTGGTTGCTCCTTCTTCCAGGTCGGCAAGGAACCGGTTTCATGATGCGGCCCGATTAATATAGCAGGCCTGTTTCGTCCAAAGCGACTATTTCTCAGCGCATTGCGCGGCCGTGCATCACGCTTCGGAATGATCGAAGACCTGCCGCAAATAGGCGATGAAGGTCGCATCGGTGCACTGCGACTTGCCCGGCTCGTCGGACAGCTTGGCCACCGCCTGGCCGTTGCAGCGCACCAGCTTCATGACGATGTTGATCGCCGGGTAAGGCGTGTCGTTGGTCAGCTTGGTGCCGATGCCGAAGCCCGTCATCACGCGGTCGGCGAAGTGCCGGTACAGGCTGAGGGCCTTGGGCACCGTCAGCGCGTCCGAAAACACCAGGCGCTTGGTGCGGGCGTCGATGCGCAGCCTGGCGTAGTGGGCCAGCGCCTTCTCGCCCCAGGCCACCGGGTCGCCCGAATCGTGGCGCAGGCCGTCGAACAGCTTGGCGAAATACAGGTCGAAGTCGCTCAGGAAAGCGTCCATCCCGACCACGTCGGTCAGGGCCGTGCCCAGGTCGCCCCGGTACTCCTGCACCCAGTCCTCCAGCGCCATCTTCTGGAAGTCGCGCAGGCGCACGCCGAAGGCCTGGTGGGCCTGCAGGTATTCGTGGGCCATGGTCCCGATCGGTACCAGGTTGTACTTGCGCGCCAGGTAGACGTTCGAGGTGCCCTTGAAGTACTGCGGCAACTCGCGCGCCAGGGTCGCCACCACTTCGTCGTGCCACTCGCCCGAAAAACGGCGGCGCACGCCGAAGTCGAAGAACTCGAAGGAGTTGGCGCGCGGGGCTTCCCGGCCGAAGGCGCGGAACTCATCGATCTTCTGCTGCAGCCGCACGCGCGCTTCGGCCAGTGCCACCGCGCGGTCGAAACGCCGGAAATACAGCTCGTTGACAATGTAGAGCACGAAGATCTCGAAGCCCATCACGTGTACGATCGGCCCGGCTGCGCGGATGCGCAGGTGCGGGCCGTCGGTCTCGACGGTGATGAACTTGCGCTGGAAACGGAACAGGGTCAGGAAATCGGCGAAGTCGCTCTTGATGAAGCGCAGCGAACGCAGGTACTCGACCTCTTCTTCCAGGAACATCATCGAGCACAGGTGATCGAGCTCGCGCTCCACTTCGTCCTTGAGTTCGGCCAGCGGATAGGCCGGCTCGTTGCGGCAGCGGAACTCGTACTCGCCATGCGCGCCGGGATGGCTGTGCAGCAGCGCCTGCCACATCGTGAACTTGTACAGGTCGGTCTCGAGCAGGCTGCGAACGACGGGCATGAAAGGACTCCGGTCAGGCGCTGGCGGTGTACTTGCTTCGGCCGCCGGTACGGCTGCGGCGCTTGGGCGCCAGCATGGTGCCGGTGCAGCCCGGCGTGCCGCAGCGGCAGGCGAACAGCTTCTTGAGCTTGGCCGTGTGCGGCTCGTCGTAGATCAGCGCGTAGTTGTAGTTCAGCTCCTCGCCCGCCTCGATGTCGCGCATGGCGTGGATGTAGACCCTGCCCTCGTCCTCGAAGGCTTCGCAGTTGGGCGTGCAGGCATGGTTGATCCAGCGCGCATCGTTGCCGCGCCGGCCGCCGTCGATCACGCGGCCGTCGGCCAGGCTGAAATAAAAGGTGTGGTTGACAGGCCCGCCCGCCTGCGCGGCGCGCTCGGTCGCGTCATCCCAGCTGATGCGCTGGCCACGGTATTCGATAATGCGTTCACCCGCGGCGATCGGCTTGAGGGCGAACACGCCGTTGCCGTGGACGGGGGACTTGCGGACTTCGTAGACCGGATCGGCCTTGGTGCTTCGCTTCGTGGTGGTCATCGATGGGCTGCCGGTGATGGTTGCGGCGCCCGCAGGCGCCGCTTTGGTATTGTCAAAACGATGACAGCATTATGATGCCAATCGTCCCGTGCGTGCCGCACGGCGCGTCAATCAGGCTCCGTTGCCGAAGTCTTCTTCGCGGTATTCGACGCCTTGCGCCTGCGCCTGTTCCTGCCCGGTGCCGCGGCCGGCTTCTTCCTTGCGCAGCTCGACGCGCCGGATCTTGCCCGAGATGGTCTTGGGCAGTTCGCGGAACTCGATGCGGCGGATGCGCTTGTACGGCGCCAGGCGCTCGCGCGTGAACGCGAACAGCGCGGCCGCCGCTTCCCGGCTCGGGGCCACGCCCTGGCGCAGGGTGACGAAGGCCTTGGGCACCGACAGGCGCAGCGGATCGGGACTGGGCACGATGGCCGCCTCCAGCACGCTGTCGTGCTCGATCAGCACGCTCTCCAGCTCGAAGGGACTGATGCGGTAGTCGGAGGACTTGAACACGTCGTCGTTGCGGCCCACGTAGAAATAGTAGCCGTCGGCGTCGACGCTCGCGGTGTCGCCCGTGTGGTAGTAGCCGGCGCGCATCACATCCGCGGTCTTGGCCTCGTCCCCCTCGTAGCACAGCATCAGGCCGATCGGGGCCGCGTCGAGGCGCACCGCGATCTCGCCCTCCTCGGCGGGCTGGTCGTCGATGTCGAGCAAGGCCACCTGGTAGCCCGGCAGCGGCCGCCCCATCGAACCCGGCTTGATCGGCTGCCCGGGCGAATTCCCGATCTGGCAGGTGGTCTCGGACTGGCCGAATCCGTCGCGGATGCGGATGCCCCAGGCGCGCTCGACCTGCTCGATGACTTCCGGGTTGAGCGGCTCGCCGGCGCCGACCAGTTCGCGCAGCGGCGGACGCCAGGCGCTCAGGTCTTCCTTGATCATCATGCGCCACACCGTCGGCGGTGCGCACAGCGAGGTCACGCCGCAGCGCACGATGGTGTCCAGCGCCGCCTTGGCCGAGAAACGCTCGTAGTTGTAGACGAAGACGGTGGCGCCCGCGTTCCAGGGCGCGAAGAAGCAGCTCCATGCATGCTTGGCCCAGCCGGGCGAGGAGATGTTCCAGTGGATGTCGCCCGGCTGCAGGCCGATCCAGTACATGGTGGACAGGTGGCCCACCGGATAGCTCTGGTGGCTGTGCAGCACCAGCTTGGGCTTGGCGGTGGTGCCGGAGGTGAAATACAGCAGCAGGGGGTCAAGGGCCCGCGTTTCGCCTTCGGGCGTGAACACGGAGAGCACGGCGCGGCTGTCGTCGAAGTCGCGCCAGCCTTCCAGGGCGCCGCCGACCGCGATGCGGGTGTAGTTGCCCTCCAGTCCTTCGAACTTGTGGGCTTCGGAAGCCTGGGCGATCACATGGCTGACCCGGCCGCGTTCCAGGCGGTCGGCCAGGTCGGCGCCGGAGACCAGCATGGTGGTCGGCACCAGCACCGCGCCGAGCTTGATTCCCGCCAGCATGATTTCCCACAGTTCGACCCGGTTCGGCAGCATCAGCAGCACGCGGTCGCCGCGCCGCACGCCGCACAGGCGCAGGTATTCGGCCACCTGGTTCGAGCGCGCGGCCATGTCGGCGAAGGAGACCTTCCGCTCGCTGCCGTCCTCCTCGACCACCCACAGGGCGGGCGTGTGATTGTCCTTCGCCTGATGATCGAAGAAGTCGAGCGCCCAGTTGAAGGTGTCGAGCTGGGGCCGCTGGTAGCCCTCATAGGCGGTCGCGTAGTCGCTACGGTGCTGCTGGAGGAAATCGCGCGCCTGCACAAAGCGCTGGGTTGGCGTCATGGTGTCTCCTGGTCGCTGTCACGGTGAACTGCAGGGCATGCCCGCGGGCTGCCCGGTCTTGACCATTTTGCCATTGTTTCGGTCCGCGTGCGAACCGGAGGGTCGGCTGCAGAGCCGGCTGCGCGCCCCGGCCAACCCTACGCTCTCAGTCGCGCTTGAGCACCGTCACCTTCATCTCGTCGCGTGGCTCCATCATGTCGATCACGCGGCAGTCGCCGCACATGCGCAAGCGGTCCAGCTTGCCGGCGAAGGCCGGGTGGGTGGCCAGGCGGCCGAGCATGTTCTCGACCATCTGCAGGGTGCCGAAGGGCTTGCTGCAGCGGATGCAGTGGAAAGGCTGGCTTTCGTTCAGCACGACGGCCTGCATGCGGGTCTCGCCGAAGCGCATCTGCGGCACCAGGGTGATGGCGTTTTCCGGGCAGGTGCTGGCGCACAGTCCGCACTGCACGCAGTTCTTCTCGATGAAGCGCAGCTGCGGCAAGCCTTGTCCGTCCTGCAGGGCCGCCGCCGGGCAGGCGCCGACACAGGACATGCACAGGCTGCAGGCCTGGCGGTCCACCGCCAGCGTGCCGAAGGGCGCACCTGGCGGGAGGGGCACCACTTCGGGCCGTTGCGGCGCGTGGCGCTGCAGGTGGTCGAGCGCATAGTCGAGGGTATTGCGCTTGTCGGCGGCCAGGTGGAACACGGCGGGCTCGCGCGGGACCTCGCCGCGCGGCGCGTGGCGCAGGGCCAGCGCCAGCTCGTCGGGGGCATCGACCCGCAGCAGCTGGAAGTGCGGGCCGGCATAACCCAGGCCGTCGATCACCGCCTGGGCCACCGCCATCTGCTGGCCGAGCGCGGCCACGTACTGGGGCGCGTGCTCGTCCGTCATCAGGACGGCCACGCCCGCCGCCCCATAGGCCAGCGCGGCCAGCCAGACGTCGATCCCGGCCGTCGCCGCATGGTGCAGGTTGAGCCCGAGTATGCGTCCCGGCGCTTCCGGGCCGAGCTCGGCGAGCATGGCTGCGCCGCGCCCGCCGTCGTGCAGCAGCAGCACCGGTTCCTCGCCGCCCGCCTCGCGGAAGGCGCGCAGGGCCGCCTGGATGCGCCTGCCGGTCAGCTGGGCCGGCGGATAGGCATAGGTGATCGCGCCGGTCGGACAGACCGTGGTGCAGGCGCCGCAGCCGGCGCACAGATAGGGGTTGACCTTGATGCCGTCGCCGTCGCCCGCGATCGCCTCGGCCGAGCAGATGTCGACGCAGGCATTGCAGCCCTGGCGGCCGTTTCGGCTGTGCGCGCACAGCCGCTCCTTGTAGTTGAAGTATCTGGGCTTCTCGAAGTCGCCCACCATGTCCAGCAGCGCTTCCGCCGCCGCGGCGCGCGCGGCCTCGTCCTCGCCCGGCGCGAAGTAGCCGTGCGGACGCTGGTGGGTGGGGATCAGGCGCGCCCGGCACAGGTCCAGCACCAGGTCGAACTTGTCCCGTCCCAGCGGCTGCCCCTCCGCCTGCCAGCGTGCTTCGAAGGCGCCGAGCCAGCCGGCCACGGCAACGGCGCGCGCCACATGCACCGGATAGGCCCGCGCGGCGCCCGGCACAGGCGCGTCGAGCAGGATGGCGGTCACGGGCAGAGCGGTGGCCAGGCGGTCGGCCCAGGGCAGCGCTTGGGCGGCCGGCCCGGCCACCAGCACCCTTCCGGCGGAGCGGTAGTCGACGGTGACCGCCGCCTCGAAGGCGGGAATGGCTTCCAGTGCCGCGCGCGCGGCCTGGCGCGCCAGGGCGTCGCGCCCATTGCGGACGGGGTCGGCGGGCGCCCCGTCGTTGAGTCGAATATTCATGCGTTCCCTTGTGGGTTCTCTTGTGGATTCCCTTGCGGCCGGTCTTCTTCTTGCTGCGTCACCACGTCCTGCGCCTCAGCCTCAGCCGCCGCCGCCGCGCCGGCGCCTTCCTCCGGCGCCTCGACGTCGAGCACGCGCTGCAATGCGCTGTCGGCGTGACGCAGTTCGGCCAGCATGTCCGCGGCCAGCGGCGAGGCGACGTTGTAATCGTCCATGTAGATGTCGAGGCCGTCCATCACCTTGAAATGCGGATCGGCGAACAGCTTCTTGAGCGCCAGGCGCTGCACGGCCTTGTCCACGCCCTGCGCCACGAAGCCGGAATAGTCGGAATCGAAGCTCAGCCCGGCAATGTCGTCCACGGTCGGCAAGGGCCGCAGCGCCTGGTCGCCCTCGTCGCTTGCTCCGTCGGCAGTGCGCGCAAGCGCCGGCGGCGCCGGAGCCGGCGCCGGTACCTCCTGCCGCGGCGCGTCGCCTCCGCTGGATTTGAGCCGCGCCCAGCGGCGCAGGAAACCTTCTTCCGCCATCGAATCGCCGCTCACCCGTGCTGGCGGCCCTTGCGCGGCCGCGGCGTGTAGTGCTTGCGCAGGTAGTCGGCCAGCCAGGCGTAGACCTCGGCCGGCATCGCAACGCCATCGGCGGATTCGCCGGAATCGAACATGCGCGTGCCTTCCATATAGCTGACCGAGGCGCGCACGGGGATGGCCTTGCCCTCTTCCATGCGCCACAGCACGAACACCTTGGATTCCGGCGCCATGCAGTTCTCGTAGTAGCCGTCGTTCTCGTCCGTGAACAGCTCGAGTTCCAGGCCGGAGACCAGGTAATAGTCGCGGTCCGGGCTTTCGCTCAGCACCTGCAGGCGCGGCAGGTTGCCGCGGTCCGGCACCACGCCCACCGCCGCCCAGGCGTCGTCGGCCCACTGGTGCCGCACCGCGCGCCGCTGCATGATGATGGCGACTGGCAAACTTCCCATTTTCATGACGAACCGGTCTCCATCATTTCTTGTTGGCCGTTTCCGGCGTGTTCTTCTTCTCGACAGCGGGCGCGGCGCCGGCCGGCACCGGCTTCGAGGGCGCCTTCTTGACGTCGGTGCTGGGCGCGGCGGTGCCCAGCTTTTCGCTCTTGACGGGAACGTTGGCGGCCTGCAGCGCCTGCGGGCTGCGCGGCGCGGCGCCAGTGGCAGGCGCGGCGCCGGGCGTACCGGGCGTGGCGGCCGAAGGCGCTCCCGCCGGCACGCCGGCCGCGGGCGGTGTCACGCCGGGGGTGGTCACACCGGGCGCGGCGGCCGGGGCGGCGATGGCGACGGGCGCATTCACCTTCCAGCCCTGCCCGGCCGCGCGCGAGCGCCAGCGTGCGCTCAGCGCGTCCATCGATGCAGTCAGCGCCGCCTTGTCCTTGGCCGCCTGGGCCTCCGCCTCGGCCTTCTTGGCCGCCGCGGCCTGCGCCTGAGCCGGGTTCGGCGGCGGCAAGGCCGCCCATGCGCCCTGGGGCAGCGCAAGGGCCGCCAGCAGCGCCATCCTGCTCACTGTCGTTGCTTTCATCATTTGCCCTCCAGCTTGCCCGGCGCCGCCGGACCCTGCGGCGCCACATTGCTGGCCGGCGCCGTCGGCTGATTCGCCGGCGCGGCCGGCTTGCCCATGTCGCCCGGCGGCAGCGTGGCGCCCGCCTGCCCGGCGCCGGTCGGCATGGTGGTGCCGTGCGAGGGTCCCTGTCCGCTTTCCTGCACCGTGCCGGCCGTGGCCGCGCCGCCCGTGGTGCCGCCGGAGCCGCCGGCGATGCCCGGCGTACCGCCCGCATAGGTGGCGTCGACCGTCGGCGGCTTGTTCTTTTCCAGGATCTCGCCGCTGGTGCCGCCGCCGGCCGTGACCTGGCCCGGGAATTTGGTCTGCTCGATACCCGCGGCCGCGCCGCGCGGTCGGTCGCAGCCCGCCGCCAGCAGCAGGGCCAGTGTTGCTCCGACCAGCGTCAATATGGTCTTCATGGGCGGCCTCAATGCGCTGGGCCGGGCCGCACGGGGCCAGGACGGGTCGGTGGTTCGTCGCCGGGCGAATAAGGGCCTGGCGCGTTGCCCGGCGCGGCGCCGGACTTGAGCTGCTCGTGCCAGATTCCATGGTGCATCCGGGCCCATTCCTCGTCCACGGTGCCATGGCGCATGGCTTCATAGGCGCCCGGCGTGCCCAGGGTGCCGATGTAGATGTGGCCCATGGCCGCGGCCATGTAGAGCGCGGCGCCGCCGATATGCAGGTAGTTGGCCACCTGCAGCACCCAGCGGGTCTGGCCGAAGGTGACGAAATCGAGCACCAGGCCGGTGACCGACATGAGCAGGCCCAGCAGGGTCACACCCAGCCAGAACCAGGCCTTCTCGCCGGCGTTGAAGAAGCCCGCCGGCACATGCTTGTGCGACACCATGCCGCCGCCCTCCTTGACCCATTGCCAATCTTCGCGCCGGAAGAAATTGCGGTGCACGAAGGCGAAGAACATCAGGATGGTGCACAGGATGAACAGCGGGCCGACGAAGTTGTGCAGGTACTTGGACACGATGGCCACCCAGGAAAACAGGGTGTGGCCCATCCAGGGCAGCATGATCTTCTTGCCGAACATGATGATGATGCCGGTGATCGCCAGGGCGATGAAGCTGAAGGCCGTAGCCCAGTGCACCTGGCGCTCCCAGCGTGTGAAGCGCTGGATGGTGCGCCCCGAGCGCGGGGCCTCGGGCATCGGCCCGACGGTCTTGTAGAACACGAAGATCAGGAGCGGCACCACCAGCAGGATGATGCCGGTGATGGTGGCCAGCGGGCCGTTGCGCAGGTGGCGCCAGGTGTTGCCGCCGCGCTGGACGATGACGTTGGCCTCGGTGGCGCCGTACTGGCCCAGGAAGTGGCGGTCCATGTGCACCCGCCCCGAGGACGCCTGGTTCAGGCCGGGCTCGGGCACGCGCGAATCGCCTTCGATCTGGAGCATGGTCTGTTCCTCGGCGTACGCGGGCTCGGCCCGCTCATTGGGCACCCCGGCCCAGCCGGCCGGCAGCGTCAAGGCGGCCACCAGGAGCAGCATGGCGCGCAGCAGCATCAGGTTCGCTCGCATGGATCGCTCCTCGTCAGGGGTTGGCGCGGTTGTACTCGTTCTGCTTGCTGTTGCGGTTTTCCATCGCCGCCCACCAGGCCAGGCGGTCGTTGTGGAAGCGCGTCTGGTAGGGCCGCGGGTCTTCCTTGCCGGCGTACTCGCCCTTGAGCCAGGCGGGATGCTGGTCGACCTCGAGGCAGCCGGCCAGCAGCAGCGGCAGCGCCGCGATGCACACGATGTTGAATCGCTTCATGTCGGGAACCTCCCTCCGCCATTCTGGAAATCGCCGGCTTTCTGGTTCTCGCGCGGCAGGTCGCCCTTGGCCTTGACCTCGCCGCCCCGCTTGGGCCGGCCGTAGGCGATCTTCCAGCCCCACAGCTCGGGGCCGTAGCCGCGGGTCTCGACGCGCTGGCGGTAGATGTCGGCGATGATGTTGGCCTCGCCGGCCAGCAGCGCCTTGGTGCCGCACATCTCGGCGCAGGCCGGCAGCTTGCCTTCGGCGATGCGGTTGCGGCCATATTTCTTGAACTCCGCTTCCGAGGTATCCGGTTCCGGGCCGCCGGCGCAGAAGGTGCACTTGTCCATCTTGCCGCGATGGTTGAACATCCCGGTCTCGGGAAACTGCGGCGCGCCGAAGGGGCAGGCGTAGTAGCAGTAGCCGCAGCCGATGCACTGGTCCTTGCTGTGCAGGACGATGCCGTCCTCGGTGTGGTAGATGCAGTTGGTCGGACACACCGCCAGGCAGGGGGCGTCGGTGCAGTGCATGCAGGCGACCGAGACCGAGCGCTCGCCCGGCACGCCGTCGTTGATGGTCACCACGCGCCGGCGGTTGATGCCCCAGGGCGTCTCGTGCTCGTTCTTGCAGGCGGTCACGCAGCCGTTGCAATCGATGCAGCGCTCCGTATCGCAAATGAACTTCATCCTCGCAGCCATGCCTGTCTCCTCCGCCAGTCGTTCGCTCGCTCTATGCCCGCACCACGCGGCATAGCGACACTTTGGTTTCCTGCATCATCGTCACGGCGTCGTAGCCATAGGTCCAGCCCGTGTTGCAGGCTTCGCCGCGCACGGTCGGGGCCCCGCCCTCGGGGTAGTGCCGTTCGAGATCGTCGCCCATCCACCAGCCGCCGAAGTGGAAGGGCATCCACACCAGGCCCACCGGCACCCGCTCGGTCACCATCGCCATCATCTTCAGGCGCGCACCGGTCGGGGTCTCGACCCAGACGTAGTCGCCGACCCGGGCCCCGATCTGGTCGGCGTCGCGCGGGTTGACCTCGACGAACATGTTCTGCTGGAGCTCGGCCAGCCAGGGGTTGGAACGGGTTTCGTCGCCCCCGCCCTCGTATTCGACCAGGCGGCCCGAGGTCATGATCAGGGGGAAATCCTTGGAGAAATCGACAGCCTGCACCGATTTATACAGGGTCGGCAGGCGCCAGAAGGCCGCCTTGTCGTCGTAGGTCGGGTACTTGGCCACCAGGTCGCGGCGCGGCGAGGCGAGCGGTTCGCGATGGACCGGCACCGGATCGGGGAAGTTCCACACGTTGGCGCGGGCGCGCGCATTGCCCCAGGGCGCGCAGCCGTGGGCGATGACGACGCGGATGATGCCGCCCGAATTGTCGGTCTTCCAGTTCTTGCCCTCGGCCATGGCCTGCTCGGCGGGGGTGAGCTCGTTCCACCAGCCCAGCTTTTTCAGGAACACGTGATCGAATTCCGGGTAGCCGGTGTCGAGCTGGCTGTCCTTGTTGGTCGAGCCATCCGCCGCCAGCAGGGTTTCGCCGTTGTGCTCCACGCCCCAGTTGGCGCGGAAGGGCATGCCGCCCTCGGCGACCGGCTTGCTGATGTCGTACAGGATGGGCGTACCCGGGTGCTTCATTTCCGGCGTGCCCCAGCACGGCCACGGCAGGCCGTAGTAGTCGCCCTTGCAGGGACCGGAGTCGGCGCGCATCGTGGTCGGGTTGAAGGTGTGCTTGTTCTCCATGTGGAGCTTGAGCCGCTCCGGCGAGCAGCCGGTGTAGCCGATGGTCCAGCAGGAGCGGTTGATCTCGCGCAGGATGTCCTCGATCACCGGCTCGTTATGCACCACCTTGATGTTCTTGCACAGCTGTTCGGCGAAGCCCAGCTTGCGCGCGAACAGGTACATGATCTCGTGGTCGGTCTTGCACTCGAACAGGGGCATGATGACCCGCTCGCGCCACTGGATCGAACGGTTCGAGGCGGTGCATGAACCCTGGGTTTCGAACTGGGTGGCGGCCGGCAGCAGGTAGACGCCATCGGTGCGGCCGTGCATGGCCGCCGTCATGCTCGGGTAGGGGTCGATCACGACCAGCATGTCGAGTTTTTGCATCGCCGCCTTCATGTCCGGCAGGCGGGTCTGGCTGTTGGGTGCGTGGCCCCAGTAAAACACGGCGCGCAGATTGCTCGGCTGGTCGATGAAGCGGTTCTGCTCGTTGACCGCGTCGAACCAGCGCGACACCGTGATGCCGGGCTTCTCCATCAGCTCCTTGGACGCGAAGCGCGACAGGATCCAGTTGTAGTCGACGCCCCAGACATTTGCGAAGTGCTTCCAGGAACCTTCGGCCAGGCCATAGTAGCCCGGCAGCGACTCGCCATTGGGGCCGACGTCGGTGGCGCCCTGCACGTTGTCGTGGCCGCGGTAGATGTTGGCGCCGCCGCCCGGCACGCCGATATTGCCCAGCGCCAGCTGCAGGATGCACAGCGCGCGCACATTGGCGGTGCCGACGTGGTGCTGGGTGATGCCCATGCACCAGACCACCGAGGACGGCCGGTTGGTCGCCAGCATCTCGGCCGCCATGCGCACCGCCGATTCCGGCACGCCCGTCACGTCCGACACTTTATCGGGCGTCCACTTGGCGACTTCCTTGCGCACGTCCTCCATGCCGTAGGTGCGCTCGCTGATGTATTTCTTGTCTTCCCAGCCGTTCTGGAAGATATGCCACAGCATGCCCCAGACCAGCGGAATGTCGGTGCCGGGACGCACCCGCACGTAGTGGTGGGCAAAGCGCGCCGTGCGGGTGAAGCGCGGGTCGATCACGATCATCTTCGCGCCCAGTTCCTTGGCGTGCAGGAAGTGCAGCATCGAGATCGGGTGGGCCTCGGCCGGGTTGGAGCCGATGAAGAGCACCGCCTTGCTGTGGTGCAAATCATTGAAGGAATTGGTCATCGCCCCGTAGCCGAAGGTCTGGGCCACGCCCGCGACCGTCGTCGAGTGGCAGATGCGCGCCTGGTGGTCGCAGTTGTTCGACCCCCACATCGAGACCCACTTGCGCAGCAGATAGGCCTGTTCGTTATTGTGCTTGGAGCTGCCGATCACCATCAGGGCGTCGGGGCCGGCGTGCTGGCGCAGTTGCAGCAGCTTGTCGCCGATCTCGTTGATCGCCTGGTCCCAGGAAATGCGCTGGTATTTCCCGCCCACCAGCTTCATCGGGTAGCGCAGGCGGTGCTCGCCGAAGGCGTGCTCGCGCACCGAGGCGCCCTTGGCGCAGTGGGCGCCCATGTTGATGGGCGAATCGAAGGCCGCTTCCTGGCGCACCCAGACGCCGTTGGCGACCACCGCGTCGACCGAGCAGCCCACCGAGCAGTGGCTGCAGACCGTGCGCTTGATCTCGGTCGGCACCGGGGCGTTGGGCACCGGATCGGCCGCCTCGGCCGCTTCGATCACGTTCAGCGGCAGGTGGCGGGCGAAGGCGCCGGCGCCGGCCGCGACACCCGCTCCCACCAGGAAACGCCTGCGCTTCAGGGCGCTGTCGCGCGTCGTCTTTACGAGGGACATGTGCTGGCTCCTCCTGTATCGCTCACGATATCGCTCACCAATAGGCGGCGGTCTGGTAGTAACGGCGGATGTGCTCGGTTTCGTGGTAGCCGCGCGCGGTCCGGGGCGCGGCGCCGGCGGCCGGGGCCTTGGCCGCGTCCGCCTGCGCGGAACCGGTCACGACCGCCAGGGCGCCCAGCGGCGCCGCCTTCAGGAAGCTGCGGCGGGTGGGGTCGGGCCCAGGCCCGCGAGGGTCCGGCGCCTGGCCGGAAGACGGGGGCGCGGGCAACGCCGCGCCGGTCGCTTCGAGTGCGTCAGTCATGGGTCTCCTCCCCTACCACGAAGGCCTCGGCTTCGATCGCGAGGAAGACTCCCGCCAGCCTTGCGATCAGCCGGTAGTAGTTGGCCCCCTCGGCGGCCGAGATGTCGGCCACGGCGCGCGCATACCAGGGCGCGAGGTGGGCCTCGAAAAAGCTTTTCTGCTCCGCCAGCGTGCGGCGTGGAATGCCCGGTGCGCCCGCCACCAGCAGGCGCATGGTCTCGCACAGGGCGCCCAGGTGGTCCTCGAACTCGCCCACGCCGCGCACCCGCGCCAGTCCCAGGCGCGCCAGGTCGGCGCGCAGGACGGCCAGCGGAGCGTCGTTGATGTAGCCGGACAGGTAGCGTGAACCGTAGGGATTGACCGGCGGCGTGCCGATGCTGATGAAGAGCTGGGCGAATTCGTCGGCGACCGCCTGCGGGTCCATCACGCCCGATGCCAAGGTCAATTGCTCCCAGGCTTGCTCCAAGGCCAGTTCGCCGCCCTGGGCCAGGATCGGGTCGGCATTGGCGAGCGCCTCCAGCAGCTCGGCGTCGGGCGGAGCCAAAAGCAGCCGCGACAGCAAGGCGTACAGGTCGGCGCGCGCCTGGTCTTCACCACTCAGGGGAGGCGCCAGCGTGACGCCGGCTGGTCGGTCGAGCGTGGGCGCGCTGGGCGTGGACACTGTGCAGCTCTCCTGTTAGCAAAGGTTCATGAGAAGTGTATTCCTCCCCAGCTGGAGAGCGCGCACGCTTGGCTCGTCAACGCATGCCGGCTGCCCGCATGACCAGGCGCAGCGCGAAGGCAACCAGCGCCAGGGTGGCCACGCCGCCCAGCCAGAGCGCCGCCGTCCAGGCCAGGCGGCGCATCCATTGGCGTTTGCCGGGCTTGAGGTGTTCCATCAGTGATAGCCCGCGTCGGCCTTGACCTTGCCCCGGAATACCCAGTACGACCAGGCCGTGTACATCAGGATGATGGGCAGGATGAACAGCGTGCCCACCAGCGCGAAGCCCTGGCTGCTCGGCGGCGAGGCCGCTTCCCAGATCGAGATGCTTGGCGGAACGATGTGGGGCCAGATGCTGATCGCCATGCCGCTGTAGCCCAGGAAGATCAGGGCCAGGGCCATCACGAAGGGCAGCCTGAACGGCTCCTTGCCGCGCCCGCGCCCCAGCGAACGCAGCAGCAGGAGCATGCAGGCCGCCACCAGGATCGGCACCGGCGCCAGGAACACGGTGTTCGGGAAGGTGAACCAGCGGTCGGCCACGGCCGGGTCGCGCAGCGGGGTCCAGATGCTGACCACCACGATGGCGCCCAGCAGCATCAGGGCGAAGGGACGCGCCACCTGCACCATGCGCGCATGCAGTTCGCCTTCGGTCTTCATGATCAGCCAGGTAGCCCCCAGCAGGGTATAGGCGATCATCACGCCCAGGCCGGCGACCAGGGGGAAAGGCGCGATCCAGTCGAGCGCCCCGCCGGCATAGCTGCGGCCAGAGACCGCGATGCCGTCCAGGAAGGCCCCGAGCGAGACGCCCTGGAAGAAGCTGGCGACGACCGAGCCGCCGATGAAGGCCTTGTCCCACAGGTGGCGCTCGTGCTCCTTGGCCTTGAAGCGGAACTCGAAGGCCACGCCGCGGAACACCAGGCCGATCAGCATGAAGACCAGAGGCAGGTAGAGGCCCGAGAGGATGATCGAATAGGCCACCGGGAAGGCCGCCAGCAGTCCTTCCCCGCCCAGCACCAGCCAGGTCTCGTTGCCGTCCCAGACCGGGGCCACCGTGTTCATCATGGTGTCGCGGTCGCGCTTCTTGGGAGTGAAGGGAAACAGCAGGCCGATGCCCAGGTCGAAGCCGTCCAGCAGCACGTACATGAAGACCGCGAAGAAGATGATGACGGCCCAGATGATGGAAGTATCGATGCCCATGGCTTCAGCTCCGCTCCGGACCAGCGTCCGCGCCGTCGTTGGTATTGTCGTCGTTCTGGACGTCGGCCGCCGACATCGGCCGCATCGGGGTGCGCTCCTCGCCCGGCCCGCCCTCGGGCGGCCGCGCCAGCTCGAAGTGCTGCGGCCCCTTGCGGATCATGCGCAGCACGTAGCCGGTGCCGGCCCCGAACACGAACAGGTAAGCCGCCACGAACAGCGCCAGGGTCAGGCCCAGGGCCACGGCGCCATGGGGCGAGACGGCGTCCGCCGTGCGCAGCACGCCATACACCACCCAGGGCTGGCGCCCCACCTCGGTGGTCACCCAGCCGGCCAGGATCGCCACCAGGCCCGCCGGCCCCATCCACAGGGCGAAGCGCAGGAACAGCCGGTTGGCGAACAGGCGCCCGCCGCGCCGCAGGAACAGGCTCCAGGCCCCGAGCGCGATCATCAGGAGGCCCAGCCCCACCATCAGGCGGAAGCTCCAGAACACGATCAGGGAGTTCGGCCGCTGGTCGCGCGGAAAATCCTTCAGGGCCGGGACCTGGCCGTCCAGGGTGTGGGTCAGGATGATGCTGCCCAGGTAAGGGATGCCGAGCGCGTACCGGGTGCGCTCCTCTTCCATGTCGGGAATCCCGAACAGCAGCAGCGGCACCGCCTCGCCCGGATGGTTCTGCCAGTGGCCTTCCATCGCCGCCAGCTTGGCCGGCTGGTGCTTGAGCGTGTTCAGGCCGTGGAAGTCGCCGACCACGGCCTGGACCGGCGCCACCAGCAGCAGCATCCACATCGCCATCGACATCATCTTGCGCACCGCCGGGTTGTCGCGCCCGCGCAGCAGGTGCCAGGCGGCGGAGGCGCCCACCAGCAGGGCCGTGGTGAGATAGGCGGCGATCACCATGTGCACCAGGCGGTAGGGAAAGGAGGGATTGAAAACGATCGCCAGCCAGTCGGCCGGCACCATTCGTCCGTTCTCGATGGCATAGCCTTGCGGCGTCTGCATCCAGCTGTTGGCGGCCAGGATCCAGGTGGACGAGATCAGGGTGCCGATCGCCACCATGCAGGTAGCGACGACATGCAGGGCCGGGCCGACCCGGTTCCAGCCGAACAGCATCACGCCCAGGAAACCGGCCTCCAGGAAGAAGGCGGTCAGCACTTCATAGGACAGGATCGGTCCCAGGATGCTGCCCGCGAATTCCGACAGGTAGCTCCAGTTGGTGCCGATCTGGTAGGCCATGACGATGCCCGAGACCACGCCCATGCCGAAGGTGACGGCGAAGATCTTGAGCCAGAAGTGATACAGGTCGACGAAGACCTGGCGCCCGCTGCGCAGCCAGCACAGTTCGAGCACGGCCAGGTAGCTGGCCATGCCAATTGTGATAGCCGGAAACAAAATATGGAAGGACATCGTGAAGGCGAACTGGATCCGTGCGAGATCCAGGGCGGACAGACCAAGCATGGCGTGTTCCTTCGTGGTGTCGGCGTGTTGCGAATCTAGCATGCGCGGTGGGGGCGCACGCTTGGGTAATGGCTTTTTTGCTACGGCTGTCACTGAATCTGGCGCGGTTTGCCGGCAAATCTGGGTCCCTGGGACGATTTGTCGCGTCGCATCCCCGGCCCGCCCGTCTATAATCTGAGCATCGCGCGATCCACCGGAACCCCCATGACCCAGCCCGTGTCGTTCATCACCGACCCCAGCAAGCAGCCCGTGAGCATCCAGGCCCTGAAAGCCAGCTGCTCCGCCTGCAGCATGCACCAGTTGTGCCTGCCCATGGGCCTGGAAGACGCCGACATCAACCGCCTCGACCAGATCATCGGCCGCCGCCGGCGCCTGGAAAAAGATGAACGGCTCTACCAGATGGGAGAGCCGTTCCGCAACCTGTACGCGGTGCGCTTCGGCCACTTCAAGACCTACCAGGTGAACGCGGCCGGCGAAGCCCAGATCACCGGCTTCCAGATGGCCGGCGAGCTGCTGGGCATGGACGCGATCAGCGGCAACCACCACTGCGACGCCGTGGCGCTGGAAGACAGCGAGGTCTGCGAAATTCCCTTCACGCGCCTCGAAGAGCTGTTCGGCGAAGTGCCGGCCCTGCTGCGCCACTTCCACCGCATCATGAGCCAGGAAATCACGCGCGAGCAGAACGTCATGCTACTGCTAGGCAATATGCGCGCCGAGCAGCGCTTCGCCGTCTTCCTGGTCAACCTGTCGGCCCGCTATGCGGCGCGCGGCTATTCGCCCACCAGCTTCCAGCTGCGCATGTCGCGCGAGGACATCGGCAACTACCTGGGCCTGACCATCGAGAGCGTCAGCCGGCTGCTGTCGCGCTTCAAGAAGCAGGGCTGGCTGCAGGTCGACAAGCGCGACGTCACCCTGCTCGACCCGGCCAAGCTGAAGGCGCTCGCGGCCGGCACCGACATCTGCAGCCCCATGGCCTGAACCATGGCGGCGCCGCTTCCGGTCGACCTGCACCTGCGCAGCTACGGCATGGTGCGCGAGGCGGACCGCCACGACTATGCCCAGATCGTGCTGCCGGTGGCCGGCGAGGTCGAACTCGACATCGAAGGCCGCGGCCGCAAGCTCGATCTGCTGCACGCCGCCGTGGTCGCACCCGGCGCCTGGCATTCGCAGGCTGGCGCGGCCGGCAACCAGTCCTTCATCCTCGACCTCGATCCCGGGCTGCTGCGGCAAGGTCCCTGGGAGCGCCTGCTGGAGCGCCCCTTCACCCCGATCGGCGCGGCCGCGCGCAAGCTGGTCGAGTTCATGAGCCTGGCGGCGGCCGGCGCCAAGGCGGCGCCCCAGCTGGTGCAGGGCTGGACCCCGCTGCTGCTCGATTCCCTGGCCCAGGCCCAGGCCGCCTTCCAGCCCGCCTCCAGGCTTGCCGCGCTGATGGCGCGCATCGAGCTTCAACCCGGCCTGCCCTGGACCCTGGACAGCATGGCGCACGCCGCCTCCCTCAGCGCCAGCCGCCTGCACACCCTGTTCCGCCTGGAGACTGGGCTGAGCCCCCACGAATGGCTGCTGCGCCGCCGGCTGGAAGCGGTCTGCACCCTGTTGGCCTCGACCGGGCGGCCCATCGCCGACCTCGCCCTGGAGACCGGCTTCTCCGACCAGAGCGTGCTGACCCGCGCCATGCGCAAGGCCATGGACACCACGCCCGCCGCCTACCGCAAGGCCGCACGCGAGGATACGCACAAGACGCAGTAGGCGGCGCCAAGACGCGGTCCCGGCCGCGCGGCCAGAATCTCCGCTCTCAGGAGACATTCATGGTCAAGCCAAGCACTTCGCACACCTCGCTCGGCATCGGTTCGGGCATCCTCGCCGGCGCCCTCTGGGGCCTGGTCTTTCTCGCTCCCGAACTCACCGCCGGCTTCCTGCCTTTGCAGTTGTCGGCCGGGCGCTACCTGGCCTACGGCCTGGTGGCGGCGGTCCTGATTGCGCCTTCCTGGCGGCGCCTGCTGCGCACGCTCACCTGGAAGGAATGGCGCGCCCTGCTCTGGCTCTCCTTCAGCGGGAACATCGTTTATTACGTGTTCCTGGCGACCGCCGTGCAGCAAGGCGGCGTGGCCATGCCCTCGCTGGTGATCGGCCTGCTGCCGATCGCCGTCACCCTGGTGGGCAGCCGCGACCGCCACGCGCCGCCGCTGCGCCGCCTGCTGCCTTCGCTGGCCCTAAGCGCGGCCGGGCTGGCCTGCATCAGCTGGCAGTCGCTGTCCAGCGCCGGCATCGATTCGCTGCCCGGCCTGGGCTGCGCGGTGGGCGCGCTGGTGTCCTGGACCATCTACGCGGTGAACAACAGCCGCTGGCTTGGCCGCTTGCAGGGCGTCTCGGGCCACGACTGGAACCTGGCGATGGGGGTCGTGACCGGACTGGAGGCCCTGTTGCTGGCGGTTCCCGCGTTTGCCGGGACCGACACGGGCCACAGCAGCGCGCAATGGCTGCATTTCGCGGGCGTGGTGACCAGCGTGGCGATCCTGTGCTCGATCCTGGGCAACGCCTTGTGGAACGTGGCGAGCCGCGCCCTGCCCTTGACCCTGATGGGGCAGATGATCGTGTTCGAGACGCTGTTCGCGTCGCTATACGGCTTCCTGTGGGAGGAAAGGTGGCCGACGGGGCTGGAATGGGCGGCCATGGTACTGCTGGTGGGCGGGGTGGTGGCGTGTGCGCGGGCGCATGCGCGTAGAGACGATTAAGCCAGCCGTCCACGGGCACCTCGTTATACCCGCTCGCTCAACCCGTCGTCCCTGCGAAGGCGGGGATCCAAGCTCGTTGAATCGAGCTTGAATGGAACCATGAGGCTACTCACGCAAACTTGGGTCCCCGCCTTCGCGGGGATGACGGATTAAGGGCGCGGGCCGAAACAGTGGATCAGCTATCCATGCGCCGCCTGAGCCACCAAACTGGCATCATGCCAGAGTAATCTCAACAGGAGCGAACACGGTGTGGTGGACACGAAGCTGGATGACGGTGCAGCAGGAATTCTCGGACTTGGGGAACGTGGAGGACATCACCCGCATCGTGGTGCGCCTGCTGGTGGCGCTGGTGCTGGGCGGGCTGCTCGGCTACGAGCGTGAATCGGTGGGCGCCTCCGCCGGCCTGCGTACCCACATGCTGGTCTCGCTCGGCGCCGCCCTCTTCGTGCTGATCCCGCTGCAGGCGGGGATGGGCATCCAGGACCTGTCGCGGGTCCTGCAGGGCATCGTGGCCGGCATCGGCTTCCTGGGCGCGGGCGCCATCCTCAAGCAGACCGACAAGGACGACATCAAGGGCCTGACCACCGCGGCCAGCGTCTGGCTGACCGCCGCGATCGGCATCGCGGCCGGCATGGGGCGCGAGGCGACGGCGGTGCTCAGCACCCTGTTCGCCCTCGTCGTGCTGGCGATCCTGCGCAGCACGACGAAGCCGAAGGAAGATTAGGCGACGGCCTTGCCGGGGGCTTGCGTCTTGCCGGCCTGCACGCGCTGCTCCCAGTAGTGGGCGCCTTCGATGCCCAGCGCCTTCGGATCGAACTGCGGATCCTTGCCGGCCTTCTTCTGGGCTTCGTAGTCGCGCAGGCACTTGAAGGCCGTCTTCTGCAGCATCAGGATGGCGATGATGTTCAGCCAGGCCATCAGGCCCACGCCCATGTCGCCCAGGCCCCAGGCAGCTTCCGCCGTCTTCACGGAACCGTAGTAGGTCGCGCCGATGATGAACAGCTTGAGCAGCAGCGTCATCCACGGACGGTTGACGGTCCGGTTGATGTAGGCGATGTTAGTCTCGGCGATGTAGTAATAAGCGACGATCGTGGTGAACGCGAAGAACAGCAGCGCGATGGCGACGAACAGGGCGCCGAAGCCCGGCATCACGTTCTCCAGCGCGGTCTGGACGTAGCCGGGGCCGGAGGCGACCCCCTGCACGCCGGTGAACATCGGGGTGCCGTCCGGCGCCTCGACATTGTACTGGCCGGTAATCAGGAGCATGAAGGCGGTCGCCGAGCACACGAACAGGGTGTCGATGTAGACCGAGAAGCCCTGCACCAGGCCCTGCTTGGCCGGGTGGCTCACTTCGGCGGCCGACGAGGCGTGCGGGCCGGTGCCCTGCCCCGCCTCGTTCGAGTACACCCCGCGCTTGACGCCCCACTGGATCGCCAGGCCCAGGATCGCGCCGAAGGCGGCGTCCGCGCCGAAGGCATTCACGAAGATCAGCTTCAGAACACCAGGCAGCGCGCCGATGTTCATCGCCACGATGGCCACCGCCACCAGGATGTAGCCCAGGGCCATGAAGGGCACCACGACTTCGGCGAAGTGGGCAATGCGCTTGACGCCGCCGAAGATGATGAAGGCCAGCACCACGCACAGGCCGACGCCGGTGATGGCGGGGTCGATGCCGGTAGCGGTCTTCAGGCTCTCGGCGATCGAGTTGGCCTGCACGCCAGGCAGCAGCAGGCCGGTGGCGATGATGGTGGCGAAGGCGAAGGTCAGCGCATACCATTTCATGCCCAGGCCCTTCTCGATATAGAAGGCGGGCCCGCCGCGGTATTCCTTACCCAGTTGTTCCTTGTATACCTGGCCCAGGGTCGATTCCACGAAGGCCGAGCTGGCGCCGAGGAAGGCGACCGCCCACATCCAGAACACGGCGCCGGGGCCGCCGAAAGTGATCGCGGTAGCCACGCCCGCGATATTGCCGGTGCCGACGCGCCCGGCCAGGGTCATGGACAAGGCCTGGAAGGAGGACACCCCTTGCTCCGAACTCTTGCCTTCAAACATCAATCGAACCATTTCGCCCGCATGGCGCACCTGCAGGAAACGCGAGCGGATGGAGAAATACAGACCGGTGCCCAGGCACAACGCGATCAGCGCCGGACTCCAGATGACGCCATTGATGGCGGTGACTAACTCGTTCAGAGACATGTTTTTCCTAGCAGACTAGGGCACGGGTGTGCCGGTGTGGACAATGCAGGCGGCGCGGTAACCACCTTACTCAGCGATAAATCCGTGGACAGCATAGCAACATCGGCAGCCGATTGCTACAGGCGTGCGCCAGCGCACGGAACGCGGCCGTACCACGGCGTAATATATTGTCAAAACACCACATATTAATGAATTGCCCATTCTTTAAGGAGAGCACCATGAACAAAATGACCTTGGCAGGCATCATGATGGCAGTGACCGTTCTGGCAACCGGTTGCAAAAAGGACGTGGACGGCGACGGCAAGGGTCCGGCGCAGGAAGCTGGCGCGGCGATCGACAACGCCGGCCAGACCGTGGCCAACGAAACCAAGGAAGCCACCGCTGAGACCGCCGCCGCCGCCGAGCGCGCCGGCGACCGCGTGGAAGCCGCCACCGAGCGTGCCGGCGAGCGCATCGAAGCCGCAGGCGCCGAAGTGAAGCAGGAAACCAAGGAAGCCGCGGCCGAAGTCGATGCCGCTGCGGACCGCGCCCAGAACGCCACCGGCCGCGCCGTGGAGCGTGCTGGCGAGAAGATGCAAGACGGCAAGTAACACCGCCTGAACGCAGTCTCGAGAATGGCGGACCATCCGGTCCGCCATTCCTCGTTTACGCCCTCTTCTGCTTGGCGATCCAGCCGTCCACCAGCTCGCCCAGCACGTCCAGCGGCACCGAGCCCGCGCCCAGCACCAGGTCGTGGAAGGCCGGCAGCGAGAACTTGTCGCCCAGCTCCTTGCGCGCCTTTTCGCGCAGCTCGATGATGCGCAGCATGCCGATCATGTAGGCATTGGCCTGGCCCGGCCAGGCGACGTAGCGTTCCACCTCTTGCGCGCCGATGCCGTAGTCGATGCCCTGCTGGCGGGTCCATCCCTTCGCGTGCAGGCCGGTGTCGACCACCAGGCGGCGAGCGCGGAACAGTTCCGAGCCGAGCGCGCCGAGCAGGCCGGGCACGTCGCCTTCGTACCAGTTCTGCTCCACCGCCAGGCGTTCGGTGTACAGAGCCCAGCCTTCGGCGTGGGCGCTGCCGCCGCTGAAGATGCGCTGGCTGCGGAATTTCGGGATCCCGGTCAGTTCCTGCTGGATCGCCAGCTGGAAGTGGTGGCCCGGCACCGCCTCGTGGTAGGCCAGGCTGCGCATGCGGATCATGTCGAAGCTCGGACCGCGCAGCGGCACCCAGAAGATGCCCGGGCGGCTGCCGTCCGGCGCCGGCAGACTGTAGTGGGCCGCGGCCGAGGGCTCGGTCAGCGGCGGCTCGCGGCGCACTTCGACCGGCGCGCGCGGCTTCAGCTTGAACAGCGAGGCGCTGCGCTTCTCGGCATCGCGCACCATCTCGGCATAGCTGGCCAGGATCGCCGGGCGCGGATCGCCCTCGCCTTTCGGCTGGAAGCGCTGGTCGAGCTGCTTCATGCGGGTCTCGATATTCCCTTCGGCGAGACCGAGCGAACGCAGGTGCTTGTCCATTTCGCCCTCGATGCGCGCCACTTCGCGCAGGCCGATCTCGTGGATCTGCTCGGGGGTCAGCTTGGTGCTGGTGAAGTTCTCGACCGCGCGGGCATAGGCCGCGGCGCCGTTGGGCAGGCGCGAGATGCCGGCCACGTCGCCGGTGCGCGGGTGGATCTCGGCCATGAAGTCCTTCACGCGCCCATAGGCCGGGCGGATCTTCTCTTCGACGATGCGGGTGGCGCGGGCGATCGCGGCGGCGCGCGCCTCAGGGCTCAGGTCCTTCAGCTCGGCGCTGCGCTGTTCGAAGGTGGTGACCAGCACGTTCTGGGCGGCGGCGGGCTTGAGGAAGTGGTCGACCTGGAACTGGGCGCGCTCCAGGATGAAGCGCGGCGGGATCAGCCCCTTGGCGGCGGCCGCGCGGCCGCGCGCCAGCGCCTCGTCCATGCGGGTCCCGGCCTGCTCCAGGCGCGCCAGGTAGCTGTCGACGTCCATCTTGTTGCGCAGCGGATGGGTGGTGGTCAGGAAGTTCACCAGGCTCACCTGCACGCCGCTGAACTGCGAGAAGATGAAGGAGTGGTCCTCGAAAGGCTCGTTGGCGACGGTGTTCTGCAGCGACCAGCGCATCACGGCGGCCGAAACCTTCTGGTTCTCGTCCAGCGGCGCGGTCTTGAACTGGTCCAGGCGCGCCAGGCCCGCCTTGGCCAGCGCGACCGCCTTCTGGCGGTGGGCGGTGGTGAGCGGCGTCAGCTCGCGGTCCAGCTTCGCCTGCTCGGCGCCGCTGAAGTACTGGGTCATGGTCGCCAGCTGCGGGCTCAGGCGCACCCAATCCTCGGCGAACTTGTCGGCCCACTGGTCGAAGGCCTTGTGCGGCTTGACGGCGCTGGCGGACGCGGACGACGGCGCCGCCAGGGCGACCGCCGGCACGGTCGCGCCGGCGAGGATGACGGGGATGAACAGGGCGGCGAGCTGGGCGCGCAGGCGGGACGATGGCATCGTGGGGTCTCTCTTCCTTGTCGTTGATCTGATCTGTATGCGGCGCGCATGCGCCGCAATTGCCGCCGAGGAATCTAACACGGAAGGGAGCAAAGCAACAACGCGGGCTGTTGCCAAGCTGCGTACGTACGCCCCGCGGGTCGACGGTCTCATTTACCCGCTTTGCGTAGCCGCTCCTTGCTACCATGGCCGCACCTGCTCATCGATGGAGACAACATGGCACACAAGCGCGCGAGGAAGCGGCTGGCGGTACTGGTTCTCGCATCCGTTCTACGACTGCCGGCCCAGGCGGCGCAAGCTCCTGCAGCGGACCTGATACCGACATCGCTGGCGAAGGAAGTCGTGGGGCGCACGATCGAGCTGGTGGAGACGAACGCCCTGCCGCCGCGCGATCCCGCCGAGTATGCGCAGGCCAAGACCGCGCTGCTGGCCGTCCTCTCCGCGGCCGGCGAGCACAGCGACCGCCGCGCGCTGTTCCAGCATGTCGACACGCTGCTGGGCACACTCGACGCGGACCGGCATTCCTTCATCCGTTCTCCCGTCGCCATGCAAGGGCAACAGGCGGCACGGGTCACCGCCCTGGCGGCGGCGGCGCCGGTGTCCTCGTTCGCCCTGCTCGACACCGGCGGCGGCAAGGTGCTGCACTGGACCCCGCCCCAGAGCGTGGGAAACATGGAGGTCGAGGCGCCCGCCTTCCTGAAACGCTTCATGGCGGATGCCTCCGCGCTGCCGGGGCTGTCGAGCGCTTGCGCCCTGGTGGTCGACCTGAGCGCGCAGCGCGGCGGCAACGCGTGGCCGCCCTTCGCGGCCATGCATCCCCTGCTCAGCGCCGCAAACACCGCGTCGATGGTGGATCGCAACGGGGTGCGCCAGCGCTACGTCCATCCGCAGACACTCGCGCAGATCGAGCAGCGCCACGGCGGTGAAGGGAAAAATCCGCTGCTGCGCTTCGCCGGCACGCCGCTGGGCGTCGTGGTCGGCGGACAGACCTCGAGCGCAGGAGAAATGCTGCTGGTGGCCCTGATGGGAGAAGGCGAACGGGTCCGCACATTCGGGACGGTCTCGCACGGCATGACGACGGCGAACATGAGCTATCCGATGGCGGACGGCTCGACCCTGATCCTGTCCGAACGGCGCTATGCGGTCGGCGACGCGCCGGTGATCCGCGGCGGCATTCCCGCGCAGGTCTCCGCCGCGGCCGGCGCCGCCGCGGTACGGCAGGCGGCCGAGTGGGCGGCGTCCCGGTCGCCGCTGTGCCGGGCCCCGCGCCAGGCCTCCGCGGCCCCTTGAGGCCGTTCAGCGCGGATCGGCCTGGATTGTCAGCGTGTCCTGCCGCGCCGGACTCCAGCTGCGCGCCAGGCGCCAGTCGCGCGCCGCGCCTTCGACCACCACCTGCCAGTGGGTCTGTTCCAGCACCGGCAAGGCGGCGGCGAAGCGTCCCTTGGCATCCGGCAGCGCTTCCAGCACCAGGTCTTTTTCCGGCTGGGTCGGGTGCGCCAGGCGGATGTGGAAAGGCGCCGGCACCGGCTTGCCGTGGCTTTCCAGCCGGCC
Organism: Massilia sp. DD77; assembly: GCF_036961685.1. Lineage (NCBI taxonomy): Bacteria > Pseudomonadati > Pseudomonadota > Betaproteobacteria > Burkholderiales > Oxalobacteraceae > Massilia > Massilia sp. DD77. Next base: position 86,086 of record NZ_JBAMDH010000009.1, on the reverse strand, counting down.
CTCCAGGCGGCCCGCGCGCGCGTCGTGGCGCGCGGCAAAACGCAGTCCCAGGCTGCTGGCCACGCGTTCGCGGCGCAGGTCCTGGTTGATGGCCTTGCCCTGCTTGTAGTAGTCGCCCACCACCAGCGCGTCCGGCCGGCTGACGGCCAGCCAGGCCGTGACGGCGCCGGCGACCAGCACCAGCACCGGGCCGATCATCAGGAACCAGGGCCAGCGGTGCCTGTACCAGGGGATGGCGTCACGCCACAAGGGATGGATCGCGGATTGCATGTAGGGCTCCTTCTCACTTCGGCACGATGAACACCGCGTCCTCGGACACCTGCAAGTCCGGATCGCCGACGGCGCTCAAGTTGAAATCGATCCTGTTCGAGCCAGGCGCGGCCGCGCCGCCGTCGATGCGCACCCGCACCGGCACCGCGCGCGTGCTGGCCGCCGCCATCTCGACGATCTCTTCGCCGGCCACCTTCGCCGACGCGATGCCGCTGACGGCGATCTTGAGGCGCCGCGGCGTCTCGCTCGTGTTCATCACCTGCAGGCGGTAGACGTTCTCGATCATGCCGTCCTCCACCTCGCGCCCCATCGAACCGCGGTCGCGGATCACGTCCAGCTTGAGCGGATTGCGGACGGCGATCGACACCGCCATCCCGGCCACCAGGGCCGCCAGCACGGCAGCATAGACCAGCACGCGCGGGCGCAGCATGCGCTTGCGGATGGCGGCGGGCCCCAGCTTGTACGCCAGGCCGTTCTCGGTCGCGTACCGGATCAGGCCGCGCGGCTTGCCCACCTTGTCCATGACCCCGTTGCAGGCGTCGATGCAGGCGGCGCAGCCGATACACTCGTACTGCAAGCCCTTGCGGATGTCGATCCCGGTCGGGCAGACCTGCACGCACAGGCTGCAGTCGATGCAGTCGCCCGCCGCTTGCGCCTTTGGCCGCGCATTGCGCGGCTCGCCGCGGGCGGCGTCGTAGGTGACGATCAGCGTGTCCTTGTCGAACATCGCGCTCTGGAAGCGCGCGTAGGGGCACATGTACTTGCACACCTGCTCGCGCAGCCAGCCCGCGTTGCCGTAGGTGGCCAGACCGTAGAACAGCACCCAGAAGGCTTCCCAGGGGCCCAGGGTCATGCCCAGCACCGCGAAACTCAATTCGCGCACCGGCGTGAAATAGCCGACGAAGGAAAAACCGGTCCACAGCGCCACCGCGCCCCAGGCCAGGTGCTTGGTCCCTTTCCTCGCGATCTTTTCCGGGGTCCAGGGCTGGCGGTCGAGACGGATGCGGGCGCTGCGCGCCCCTTCGATCTTGCGCTCGATCCAGAGGAAGATCTCGGTGTACACCGTCTGCGGGCAGGCGAATCCGCACCATACGCGGCCCGCCACGGCCGTCACCAGGAACAGGCCGTAGGCGCACACGATCAGCAGCGCGGCCAGGTAGATGAAGTCCTGGGGCCAGAACACGAGGCCGAACAGGTAGAACTTGCGGCTGGCCAGGTCGAACAGCACCGCCTGGCGGTCGTTCATGTTCAGCCATGGCAGGCCGTAGAACAGCAGCTGGGTGAGCCAGACGCAAGACCAGCGCAGCGAGGCGTAGCGGCCCTTGATCTCGCGCGGGTAGATCTCTTCCCGCGCGGCGTACATCCGGATCACGGCCTCGTTGGGCATCTGCGTGGGCGCGTTCACCTTGCCTCCGCTGTCCTGATCGAGGTGTCGTTGGACAGGCTCCACACGTAGGCGGCCAGCACGTGCACCTTCTCTTCGCCGAGGAATTCGCCGAAGGCCGGCATGGTATTGGTGCGGCCCTTGCGGATGGTTTCCATCACGGTCTCGGCGCTGCCGCCGTAGAGCCAGGTCTTGTCGGCCAGGTTGGGCGCGCCCATCATCGGATTGCCCTTGCCTTCCGCGCCATGACAGGCCACGCAGGCGGCGAACTTCGGCTTGCCGAATGCCACCTTCACCGGGTCGGCGGTCAGGCCGGACAGGTTGCGCACGTAATGGGCCACCGCCTCGACGTCCTTGTCCGAACCCAGGGCGGCGCCCATGGCCGGCATCATGCCGATGCGGCCGTTCATGATGCTGGCCTTGATGAGCGCCGGTTCGCCGCCGTGCAGCCAGTCGCCGTCGGTCAGATTGGGAAAGCCCTTGTTGCCGCGCGCGTCAGATCCGTGGCACTGGGCGCAGTAGTTCAGGAACAGGCGCTCGCCGATCGCCTGGGCTTGCGGGTCGGCCGCCACCGCCTTCAGGTCCTGCCTGGCGTACTGCGCGAACAGCGGGCCGTAGCCGGCCTTGGCCTGCGCGAGTTCCTCCCGGTATTCGCCGGCCGAGTTCCAGCCCAGTTTGCCCGCGTAGCTCCCCAGGCCGGGGTACAGCACCAGGTAGGCCAGGCCGAACACGATGGTCAGGTAGAACAGCCACATCCACCAGCGCGGCATCGGCGTGTTCAGCTCCGTCAGGTCCTCGTCCCAGACGTGCCCCGTGGTCTCGTACGGCTCGCCCCTGGCGTCGAGCTTGACCTTGTGCACCGACTGCGACCACAGGAGGATGCCGCAGCCCACGATGGACAGCACCGTGATGACGGCGATGTACCAGTGCCAGAAGCCGTTGAAGAAATCAGCCATGGTCGCATTCCTCCTCGCATGCCTCGTCCGCGAAGGGCAGCGCGGCCGCCGCGTCGAAATCCTTGTTCTTGTGGAGCACGTAGGTCCAGCCCAGGATGCCCAGGAAGGTCGTGAAGCTGACCACGGTCATCAGGCTGCTCGCGCTGTCGAAAATCTGTTGCAGTGCCATCTCAGTTCCTCGTCTTGATCTGGGTGCCCATGCCTTGCAGGTAGGCGACCAGGGCATCCTGTTCGGTCTTGCCGGCCAGTTCGGCCGGCGCGGCCGCCACCTCGGCGTCGGTGTACGGCACGCCGATCCGCTGCATCGCGCGCATCTTCGGCAGGATCTCGGCCGGCACCAGTTTGTTCCGCGCCAGCCAGGGGTAGCCGGGCATGTTCGATTCCGGCACCACGTCGCGCGGGTTGTCGAGATGGGTGCGGTGCCATTCGTCGCTGTAGCGCCCGCCCACGCGCGCCAGGTCGGGGCCGGTGCGCTTCGAGCCCCACTGGAAGGGGTGGTCGTAGACGAATTCGCCGGCCACCGAATAGTGGCCGTAGCGCTCGGTCTCGGCGCGGAAGGGCCGGATCATCTGCGAGTGGCAGTTGTAGCAGCCTTCGCGGATATAGATGTCGCGTCCCGCCAGGCGCAGCGGCGAATAAGGCTTCAAGCCGGCCACCGGCTCGGTCGTGGATTTCTGGAAGAACAGCGGCACGATCTCGACCAGGCCGCCGAAGGAGATGACCAGCAGGACCAGTCCGATCAGGAGCCAGGGATTCTTCTCGATCCACTCGTGGGTGAATTTCATGGTGGGTTCCTTTGCTTAAGCGTGGACCGGCTCGCCGGCGATCGCCAGCCGCGGTGTGTGGGGGCCGGTGGGGATGCGCGCATCCACGCTGGCGGTGCCGCGCATGGTGAGCCAGGTGTTATAGGCCATCAGCACCATGCCCGACAGGTAGAGGAAGCCGCCCGTGAAGCGGATCACGTAGTAGGGATAGGTGGCCTTGACGCTTTCGGCGAAGGTATAGGTCAGGGTGCCGTCCGGGTTCACCGCGCGCCACATCAGGCCCTGCATCACGCCGGCGATCCACATCGAGGCGATGTACAGCACGATGCCGATGGTGGCGACCCAGAAGTGGGTCTCGACCAGGGCCATGCTGGCCATCTGCTTCTTGCCCGCCAGGCGCGGGATCAGGTAGTAGATCGAGCCCATGGTGATGAAGCCGACCCAGCCCAGGGCGCCCGCATGCACGTGGGCCACGGTCCAGTCCGTGTAGTGCGACAGCGAGTTGATGGTCTTGATCGACATCATCGGGCCCTCGAAGGTGGCCATGCCGTAGAAGGACAGCGAGACGATCATGAACTTGAGCAGCGGGTCCGAGCGCAGCTTGTGCCAGGCGCCCGACAGGGTCATCATCCCGTTGATCATGCCGCCCCAGGAGGGCGCCAGCAGGATCAGCGAGAACACCATGCCGATCGACTGGGTCCAGTCGGGCAGCGCGGTGTAGTGCAGGTGGTGCGGGCCGGCCCACATGTAGGTGAAGATCAGGGCCCAGAAGTGCACGATCGACAGGCGGTAGCTGTACACAGGGCGCTCGGCCTGCTTGGGGATGAAGTAGTAGACCATGCCCAGGTAGCCGGCGGTCAGGATGAAGCCCACCGCGTTATGGCCGTACCACCACTGGATCATGGCGTCCTGCACGCCCGCGTAGACGGAGTAGGACTTCATGGCGGAAACGGGAATCGCCATGCCGTTCACCACGTGCAGGACGGCGACCGCCAGGATGTAGGCGCCGAAGAACCAGTTGGCGACGTAGATGTGCTTGACCTTGCGCTTGACGATGGTGCCGAAGAAGACCACGGCGTAGGCGACCCAGACGACCGTGATCAGGATCGCGATCGGCCATTCGAGCTCGGCGTATTCCTTGCCGCGCGTGAAACCCATCGGCAGCGAGACCGCGGCCGAGACCAGCACCGCCTGCCAGCCCCAGAAGGTGAAGGCGGCCAGCCGGTCCGAGAACAGGCGCACCTGGCAGGTGCGCTGGACCACGTAGTAGGAGGTGGCGAACAGCCCGCAGATGCCGAAGGCGAAGATCACGGCATTGGTGTGCAGCGGACGCAGGCGTCCGTAGCTCAGCCAGGGGATGTCGAAGTTCAGTGCCGGCCAGGCCAGCTGCGCGGCGATGAAGACGCCGGCGGCCATGCCGATCACGCCCCAGACCACGGTCGCGATGGCAAACTGGCGCACGATCTTGTAGTTATAATTGAGACTGCTGTCCAAGATGTTCTCCTGAAAAATCTTATGGATGACAGTCAGGAGTGTGCTTTTCGGAACCTCAAAAATCCTTGATGTGAATCAAATTGTTCAGCATCGGATGAGGTAAGGAGCGAAGTGTTGTTACCGAGTGAGCAGCGCGTCGTTCCGCAACATCAGTGGCGCCGTTTTGAGATGAATCAAACTTCTTTGCAGGCGAAGCACCCCCGCTCGGTTTGGGTTTTTCCTCGTATTTCCACGTTAGCAAGGAAAAGCGCTATGCCGCCGCTTTCGCAATCCGTCCATGACGAAATGACCCGGCGCCTGCGGCAGGCGCGCGCATCCACCCTGCGCGCGGTGCGTGCCCGCACCGATGCGGCCGAGGGCGAGGCGCCCGCGATCGGACCGCTGTCCCACGCGCTGCAAGGGGACGATCAGGTAGCCGCCGAAATGATCAGCCACGACGAGGAACACTTCGCCGGACACGAGGCGGCGCTGCTGCACGCGATCGATGTCGCGCTCGGCAAGCTGGAAGCGGGCGGCGCGGGGATCTGCGAATCCTGCGGCTGCGAGATTCCGGAAGCGCGGCTGCTGGCCACGCCGACGGTGCGCATGTGCATCGGGTGCCAGGAGCAGACCGAGAAAGCGCTGCGCACGGGGCGCGGGCCGTCGATGTGATGCCCTTCGCGACCGATCTCCGGGCGCGGCAATTCACGCACCAACCATCACCGCGTCGGCGGGAAATCCGCCGGGCTTACGGGTCGTCATCGCGCAATATGCGCAGCGCCGGCCCTTCGAGATCGTCGAATTGCCCGCTCTCGGCCGCGCCGAAGAACACCCACACCGCCAGCGCCACCAGGCAGATACTCAGGGGTATCAGCAAATACAGGGCTTCCATCTCAGTCCTTCCTCAGCCGCAGGGCGTTGAGCACCACCAGCGCCGAGCTGGCGGCCATGCCGATGCCCGACATCCAGGGGTTCAGCAGCCCGGACGCCGCGGCCGGAATCGCCACCAGGTTGTACACCGAGGCCCAGATCAGGTTCTGGCGGATCACGGCCAGGGTGCGCCGCGCGGTGTCGGCCGCGTCGGCGAGCGGCACCAGGCCGTCGCCGAGCAGCACGCCGTCCGCATGCAATTGGGCCAGTTCGGCCCCGCGTCCCATGGCGAAGGAGACGTCGGCGCCGCGCAGCACCGCCGCATCGTTGATGCCGTCGCCCACCATCGCCACCACCGCGCCCTGGGCCTGCAAGGTGCGCACATAGGCCAGTTTCTCGTCCGGCAGGCGGCCGCCCAGCGCGGTGGCGATGCCCAGCTGGGCGGCCACGGCCTGGGCCGCCCGCTGCTCGTCGCCGCTGAGCAGGACCACGGTCTTGCCGCCGTCCTTGAAGCGCTGCACCACCGCCGCCGCTTCCGGCCGCAATCCATCCGACAGGTCGAAGCGCGCCAGCCAGCCGCCTTCGGTGCCCAGCCACACCGAGGTGGTGCCGGTCGGCGCCGCCGAGCGGGCCACGCCGCTCGCGATGCCCTCCACGAAGGCGGCGCTGCCCAGCCGGTACAGGCGCCCGTTGATGCTGCCCTCGACGCCCTGCCCCACCACGTAGCGGATCCGCTCGGCCACTCCGATGGCGCGCCCGCCGGCTTCGCGGATCGCCTGGGCGATCGGGTGCGGGTTGTCCGCTTCCAGGGCGCTGGCGATGCGCAGGCAGGCCTCCACCGACTGCGAGCTCACCGGCACCGCCTGGCGCAGCACCGGCCGGCCCAGGGTCAGGGTGCCGGTCTTGTCGAACACGATGTGGGTGGCGCGTTCGAAGGTTTCCAGGGTGTGCGGCTTGACCGCCAGTACGCCATGGCGCAGCAGGCGGTCGGTGGCCGCGGCCAGCGCGGTCGGCGTGGCCAGCGACAGCGCGCAGGGGCAGGTCACGACCAGCACCGCCACCGCCGCCTGCCAGGCGCGCGCCGGCTCGACCGCCTGCCAGGCGACGAACACGGCCACCGTCAGCAGCAGCAGCGCCACCACCGACCAGGCGGCTACCCGGTCGGCCCACAGCGCCAGCGCCGGCTTGCCCTGCCCCGCCTTCTCCACCAGGCGTACCAGCATGGCGAGGGTGCTGTCGGTGGCGGTCGAGGTCACGCGCAGCACGATGGTCTGGGCGACGTTGACGGCGCCGCCGGGCAGGCTTTCTCCCTTCGACCTGCGCTGGGTGCGGCTTTCGCCGGTCAGCAGGGCCAGGTCGACCTCGGTGTCGCCGTCGACGATCACCCCATCGGCCGGAATCGCCTGGCCGGCCCTGACCAGCACCAGGTCGCCGACCTGCAGCGCGCCAGCGGCCACCAGTTCGGTTTCGCGCGCGGCCGGGTCGCCGCGCAGGCGCAGCGCCGACGCCGGCACACCCTGCTGCAGGCGCTCCAGGGCGCTGGCCGCCTTGCGGCGCGCACCCAGCTCCAGGTAGCGGCTGCCCAGCAGCAGGAACACGAACATCGTCACCGAATCGAAATAGACCTCGCCGCGCCCGCCGACCAGGGCCGCGCAGCTGCCGGCGAAGGCGGCGCCGATGCCCAGCGCCACCGGCACGTCCATGCCCGGCAGTCCGCGCCGCAAGTCTTGCCAGGCGCCGGCAAAGAAGGGCTGGGCCGAGTACAGCACCGCGGGCAGGGTCAGCAGCAGCGAAGCCCAGTGCATCAGGCGCGTCATGTCGCCGTCCATCGTCCCGTCGCTGGCCAGGTAGACCGGCACCGCGTACATCATCACCTGCATCATGGACAGTCCGGCCACGAACAGCTGGCGGAACAGCTTCTTGCGCGCCCGCTCGAGCTGCTCGCCATGCTGCTTCGCATCGTAGGGATAGGCGCCATAGCCGATCGCGCGCAGGGTGCGCAGGATGATGCTGGGCCGGCATAGCGCCGGATCCCAGCGCATGTGCAGGCGTTCGGTGGCCACGTTCAGGGTGGCTTCCTGCACGCCGGGCAACTGGCCCAGGCGGCGCTCGATCAGCCACACGCAGGCGGCGCAGCGCATGCCTTCGACCGCGAAGGTCGCCTCTCCCTCGCAGCCGGGAACGTCGTACAGCAGCAGCTCGGGGGCATCCACCGCGTGGGTGGCAAGGTCCACCTGGGCCGCATACTCGGTGCGGGTGGCGTAGTAATCGGCAAAGCCGCCGTCGACGATGGCCTGGGCCGCCGCCGCGCAGCCGGGACAGCACATGGGGCGCGCGTTGCCGTCGACCACGGCCTGCCAGCGGCTGTCGCGCGGCACCGGCAGGCCGCAGTGGAAGCAGCCGTCCATGACGGCTGGACCGGCAGGCGCCGCCGCGGGTTGTGGCTCGCGCTCCCGGGCCAGGATGTCGGCCAGCACCGCGCTCATGCCGCGCTCCCGGCGCCGATGCACACCAGCTGCACCCAGCTGTCGGGCAAGCCGCCGGCGGCCCGCGCCAGGCCGGCCAGGCCGAAGGCGGCGATCACCAGGCCGCAAGCCAGGCGCACGCGGGGCGCCTGCAGCCGTGCGCGCAGGCGCTGGCCGGCCAGGCCGAGCGCCGCCAGCATCGGCAGGGTGCCCAGGCCGAAGGCCAGCATCACCGCCGCCCCATTCAGCGCGGAGCCGGACAACATGGCCGTCGCCAGCACGCTGTAGACCATTCCGCAGGGCAGCCAGCCCCACAGGGCGCCTGCCGCCAGCATCCGGGCAGACGTGGACGGCTGACCGACGCGGCGCAGCAGCGGGCGCACGTGGCGCCACAGCGCCTGGCCGCCCTGCTCCAGCCGCGCCAGGCCGCGCCAGGCATCCATCAGGAACAGGCCGAGCGCCACCAGCATCAGGTTCGCGGCCCAGTAGGCCGCTTCCTGCAGCGCGGGCAGCGACGCGAACTTGGCCGCGCCCGCCGCCGCGCCGCCGGCCAGCGCGCCGGCCGCCATGTAGCTCGCAATGCGCCCCGTGTTGTAGGCGGCCACGCCCGCGGCCGGGGCCAGGGTCACGGTCCGCACCGGCACCGGGAAGGCCGGGCGCGCCGGTGGCGGGCTGGCGCCGCCGACCGACAGCGCGCCGACGATCCCGCCGCACATGCCGGCGCAGTGGACGCTGCCGAACAGGCCGACCAGGAACACGGGGAACAGGGCGAGTCCGTGCATGGGTGTCCTCAGATGGTTTGCGAATGGCGCGGGCCGGTGCGCTCCGCCAGGTAGCGGTCGAACACCATGCACACGTTGCGGATCAGGAGGCGGCCCTTCATGCTGACGCTGATCCATTCCGGCCCGAGGGTGAGCAGGCCGTCGCGCTCGAACTGGCGCAACTGGGCCAGCTCGTTGGCGAAGTACTGCCCGAACACGATGGGAAAGGCCTGCTCGATGGCCGCCACCGACAGCTCGAACTGGCACATCAGCTTCTGGATGATGGCGCGGCGCAGCAGGTCGTCCATCGACAGGCGCGCGCCGCGCGCCACCGGCAGTTCGTTGGCGTCGATCGCGTCGTAGTAGTCGTCGAGCGTCTTGACGTTCTGGCTATAGGTGGCGCCCACCGCGCTGATGCTCGACACCCCGCAGGACACCAGGTCGGCGTCGGCGTGGGTCGAGTAGCCCTGGAAATTGCGGTGCAGGCGGCCCTGGCGCTGGGCCACGGCCAGGTCGTCGTCCGGCTTGGCGAAATGGTCCATGCCGATGTAGACATAGCCGGCCGCGCCCAGGCGCTCGATGCACAGCTGGAGCATGCGCAGCTTGGTGTCGCTGTCCGGCATGTCGGCAGCCTGGATGCGGCGCTGCGGCTTGAACAGGTGGGGCATGTGGGCATAGTGGTAGACCGAGATGCGGTCCGGGTCGGCGGCCACCACCTTGTCCAGGGTCTGGCGCATGCTGTCCAGGGTCTGCTTCGGCAGGCCGTAGATCAGGTCGATGCTCACCGAGCGGAAACCGGCGGCGCGCGCGGCGTCGATCACGGCGCGGGTCTCGTGCTCGGGCTGGACGCGGTTGACGGCCTTCTGCACCTCGGGATCGAAGTCCTGCACGCCCAGGCTGATGCGGTTGAATCCCTGGCGGCGCAGGCTGTGCACGCGCTCGGCCGTCACGGTGCGCGGATCGACCTCGATCGAGTACTCGCCCGCGGCGTCGGGCGCGAAGCGGAAGCTGCGGCGCAGGTGGGCCATCAGGTCGCCCATCTGCTCGTCGGACAGGTAGGTCGGCGTGCCGCCGCCGAAGTGCAGCTGCTCGACCTCGTTCATGCCGGCGAACAGCAGGCCCTGCATCTCGACCTCGCGCTTCAGGTAGGACAAGTAGAGCGCCGCCTTGTCGCGGCGCCTGGTGACGATCTTGTTGCAGGCGCAGTAATAGCACACGGTGTCGCAGAACGGGATGTGCAGGTAGAGCGAGAGCGGGCGCTTGCCGCCACGGGTGCGCACGCCGGCGACGGCGTGCAGGTAGTCGCGGTAGCCGAAGTCGTCGCCGAAGCGGTCCGCGGTCGGGTAGGAGGTGTAGCGCGGGCCGGACTTGCCGAGCCGGCCGAGCAGGCCGGCGTCGAATTCGACACTGGGGGTGAACACGAGGGGCGCCGGGGCGGCGGGAAGAGAGGCGTTTGACGCAAGCGCTTCAACGAGCATGACAATAAACTCCAGCTGCTGGCCGCTTTGCGGAAATGCAAAGCGACACGAGGAGCTTTCAGTTTATTGATCTGCCTCGGCCAAATCCTTGACTTGCATCAAATATGGCCGAGTCTGCCTTGCGGACCCGGCCGCCGGGCCATTCCGGCCCCCGCCGAACTGGAAAACGGACAGGGCTTGCACCAGCTGGGCCGCCTCCTCGGCCACGTTGCCGGAGGCGGCGGCCGACTCTTCCACCAGCGCGGCGTTCCGGCGCGTGATGATATCGAGTTGGGCCATGGCGGCGTTCACCTGGGCGATGCCCTCGCCCTGCTCGCGGCTGGCCGCGGTGATCGCGTGCATGATGCCGGCCGCTTCGCGCACCGAGGCCACCACTTCGCGCATGGTCTGGCCGGCGTCGCCCACCAGGGCGTCGCCCTGCTCCACCTGCCGGGTCGACGCCTCGATCAGGGCCTTGATTTCCTTGGCGGCGGCGGCGGAGCGCTGCGCCAGGCTGCGCACCTCGCCCGCGACCACGGCGAAGCCGCGCCCCTGCTCGCCGGCACGGGCCGCTTCCACCGCCGCGTTCAAGGCCAGGATATTGGTCTGGAAGGCGATGCCGTCGATCAGGCCGATGATGTCGGCGATGCGGGCCGATGACTGGCTGATCAGGCCCATGGTGTCGCCCACACGGCCCACGGCGTCGCCGCCGCGTCCGGCCACGGCGGAAGCGCCCACCACCAGGGCGTCGGCGCGCGCCGCGTTGTCGGTGTTGTGGCCGGCGGCCGCGGCGATCTGTCCCAGGCTGCCCGCGGTCTGCTCCAGGCTGGCCGCCTGGGCCTCGGTACGGCCGGCCAGGTCGCTGTTGCCGGCGGCGATGGCGCGGGTGGCGTGCTCGATCGAGCCCACATTGCGGCGCACGTCGCCGACGATGGCCTTCAGGTTGATGTTCAGCTGGCGCAGGGCCAGCTGCAGGCGCCCGATCTCGCCGCTGCCGCCCGCTTCGACCACGGTCGCGAGATCGCCGCCCGCCAGCGCGTAGACGGCGCTCGTCGCCTCGCCCAGCGGACGCGCGATGCTGCGGTGCAGGTCGGCCCAGGCCGCCAGGGTGGCCGCGGTGCCCAAGGCCGCCAGCACTTGCCAGGGCGTGCTGCCGGAGGTCGCGCCCAGCCCGGCCATCAGCGCGGCCTGGGCCGACATCATCAGCCCCAGGCGGCGGGTCAGGGGCAGCTCGCGCAGGGCCGCCAGGCGCAGGCGCCAGCCGCCGCGCACGGCCCGGCCGCGCACGATCACCAGATCCGGCGCTTCGCCCGCGCGCATCTTGCGGTAGAGCTCTTCGGCGGCGCGCACCTGCTCGCGTGTGGGGGCGGTGCGCACCGACATGTAGCCGGTGAGCTTGCCGTCTTCCTTGACGGGCACCACGTTCGCGACCACCCAGTAGAAGTCGCCATTCTTGCGGCGGTTCTTGACCATGCCGGTCCAGGGCTCGCCCGCCTGCAGGGTTTGCCACAGGTCGGCGAACGCCTGCGGCGGCATGTCCGGGTGGCGCACCACGTTGTGGGCCTTGCCGAGCAGTTCGGACTCGGCGAAGCCGCTGACCTCGATGAAGCTCGGGTTCACGTAGGTGATGCGGCCCTTGGTATCGGTCTTCGACACGATGGACTGGCCTTCTTTCATCACATATTCGATGCCGGTGACCGGCTGGTTGTTGCGCACGATGCTCTCCCTGTATTGCCTTGCGGCAAAATTCAAGGCTTGCATTCTACTGAGCGGGATTCACAAATTTTTTGACCTACATCAAAAAGCACCGACAAGTCAGGAGCTAGACGAAGAAAACTCAGCCGGAGCTGGAAAGTCTTGCTTTCAGTGTAAGCTTTCAGGATGGATAACCTGACCCACTCCCTGGTCGGGCTCGCGCTCGGCGAACTGGTCGAGCGCGCGCTGCCGGCCGAACCGGACCCCGCGCGCGGCCGTACGCGCCGCCGCGCCCTGCTCGTCACCGGCCTCCTTGCCAGCAATTTCCCCGACCTGGACCTGGTGCTCACCCCCCTGCTGGCGCCGCCGCTGGGCTACCTGATGCACCACCGCGGCCATACCCATACCCTGCTCTACGGGCTGCCCCAGGTGGCGCTGCTGCTGGCCCTGCTATGGCTGCTGTGGCCGGGCGTGCGGCGCCTGGCACGGGAGAGCGGCACGGCGCGCCGCGGCCTGCTTGCCGCCGGCGTGCTGGGTGTGCTGCTGCACCTGGGCTTCGACGGCCTGAACGTCTACGGCATCCATCCCTTCTACCCCTTCGATCCGCGCTGGGTGTATGGCGACCTGGTCTTCATCATCGAGCCCGTGTTCTGGACCGCCTTCGGCGTGGGGATGGCGATGGTGGCGGCGCGCGGACGGCGCTGGCCGGTGCTGTTCTTGCTGGGCGCGGCGCCCCTCGCCTTCGCCTGGCTGGGCTTCCTGCAGTGGGGCTCGCTGGTCCTGCTGGCCGGCGTCGCGGCCGCGGTCATGCTGGCGGCGCGGCGCGGCGGAACCGCCGCCCTGCTGGCGGGAGCGCTGGCCTGCGCCGCCTTCGTCGGCGTGCAGGCCCTGGGCGCGCACCTGGCGCGCGAACAGGTCAGGGCCGCGCTGGCCGAACGCGAACCGGGCGGCCGCGTGCTCGACCTGCCGCTGTCGGCCTTTCCTTCGAATCCGCTGTGCTGGGCCTTTGCCGCCGTCACCGAGGACGCGCGCGCCGGCAGCTATGCCTTGCGCGTCGGCGTGCTGAGCCTGGCGCCGGCGCTCAATCCCGTCGCGCGGTGCCCGCTGCGTTTCGGCGGCCAGCCGGGTGCGCGCGAGGCGGCGCTGGCCTGGAAGCGGGAGGAAACCGGCAGCCTGGCCGCCGTGCGCGCGCTCCGCCGAACCAACTGCCATTTCGACGCCTGGACCCGTTTCGCGCGCGCGCCCTCGCTGGCTGGCGGCAGCGCCACCGACCTGCGGTTCGGTGCGCCGGACCAGCCGAATTTTTCCACGCTGCCGTATGCACGGCTGGCCGGCCAGCCCTGTCCGGATCCGGTGCCGGAATGGGGGCGGCCGCGTGCCGACCTGCTGGGCCTCGAGTGAAGACTCTCCCTCGAAAGCGTGGGTCTGCCATGCGCGCGGAAGAGTATGATCGCGCTACGGTTTGATGTCGACGCGCGAGGGAGGAAAGCAAATGAATACCGAACTGACGATCCTGGGCTGGACCCTGGTGCTGGCCGTGGTCCAGATCCTGTTGCCCGCCCTGCTGCGCACGCAGGAGACGGGGCCGGCCTACAACGTGGGCGCGCGCGACGGCGAGGCGCCGCCGCCGCGGCCCGTGACGGCGCGCCTGCAGCGCGCCCAGAGCAACCTGTTCGAGACCCTGCCGCTGTTCGCGGCCGCGGTGCTGGTCGCCCACGTGGCCGGACGCCTGGGCGAGCTCACCTGGTGGGGCTGCTGGCTCTACCTGCTCGGCCGGATCGTCTACGTGCCGCTGTACGCGGCCGGGGTGCCGGTGCTGCGCACCCTGGTGTGGAGCGTGTCCGTGGCGGGACTCGGAATGGTGCTGGCGGCGATCCTTATTCCTTGACCGCTTCCACCGCGATGGTCAGGGTCACGTCGTCGCTGACGTAGGGCGCGTACTTGCCGTTGTTGAACTCGCTGCGCTTGATCTTCGTGACCGCATTGGCGCCGCAGGCGTCCTTCTTGAGCATCGGGTGCGGCATGCAGTGGAAGGAAGTCACGTCTAGGCGCACCGGCTTGCTCACGCCCTTGATGGTCAGCTTGCCGTCGACCGAGGCCAGCTTGTCGCCCTCGAAATGCAGCTTGTTCGAGGTGAAGGTGATGGTCGGGTATTTCTTGGTGTCGAAAAAGTCCTCGCCCTGCAGGTGGCCGTTGAACACCGGGAAGCCGCTGTCGACGCTGGTGGCGTCGATCACCACGTCGACCGAGCCGCTCTTCGCGGCGCGGTCCAGCACGATCTTGCCGCTGGTCTTGTCGAAGCGGCTCACCTGGTTCGAATAGCCGAAGTGGCTGTACTCGAAACGCGGGTAGGTGTGGCTGCCGTCGATCACATAGGTTTCCGGGGCGGCGGCGGCGCTCAGCGAGACGCCGGCGGCAAGCACGAGGGCAAACAGTTTCTTCATTCAGGACTCCCTTCCTTGGTATGGTCGCGTCGGCTGGCAACAACATGTCCGCCGGCGCTGGAAACCCTGATTATGCGCCGCGAAGGATTGCCGATCGCGCAAGGAATGCGGACGCAGCATTCAAACTATTTGAACGGCCGTTTGCGCCATGGCGCCGGGCGCTCTCCCAGCAGCGCGGCGCGGGTCACGGGGCTGCGCACCTGGTCCAGCCACCATTGCAGCGCCTTGCCGGGCGCCGACCTGTCGCTGCGCCAGACGCTGGAAAAGCCGAGCCGGTGCTCGGGCCGGTCCAGGCGCCTGGCGACCAGCGCCCCGCTCTCGAGGTGGGGCCGCGCGGCCGGCAGCGGCAGGTAGCCTACGCCCAGCCCGCGCAGCTGGGCGTCGATCTTGGCGCGCAACTCGGTTACCGTGAACACTTCCTGGCCGGCCAGCAGGCCCACGCTCAAGCCTCCCCCGCGGCCGCTGGAGTCGGCCAGCACCACGGCGCGGTGGGCGCGCACGGCATCCTCGCCCAGGGGTTCCGGCAGCGCGGCCAACGGATGCGCCGGGCTGACCGCGAACACGAATTCCATCGTGCCCATGGTCTCGCGCCGCAGGCCGACGCGGTTGCGGGTGTCGAGCGCCACGCCCAGGGCCAGGTCGGCCTGCCCGCTCAGCACCGCGTCCAGGGTGCCGGACAAGGTCTCGTCGCGCAGCTTGAGGCGGGTCGGCGCGCCCAGTTCGAAGAAGGCGGCGCACAAGTCCATTACGGTGGCGCGGTCGATCACGCTGTCGACCGCGATGGTGAAGTGCGACTCCCAGCCGGTGGCCACGCGCTTGACCCGGTTGGCGATGGCGTCCACCTCGTCCAGCAGGCGCGCGCCCTCGCGCAGCAGCTCCTGCCCCGCCGCGGTCAGGCGCGCGCGGCGCGAACTGCGGTCGAACAGCAGCACATCCAGCGCCTCCTCGATCACCCGTACGCGGTAGGTCAGCGCCGACGGCACCATGCCGAGCGCGCGCGCGGCGGCGGCGAAGCTGCCATGCTCGGCGATGGCGTCGAGCATGGCGAGGGAGGCGGGTGTCAGGGCGTCGCGGGCGCTGGTCGTCACGTTGTTCGGCTCAATAATTCAAACGGTTTGAATCATGCCAGTCCCAGGGACACCGGACAAGAAGGAAAGAAGGAAAGCCCGGCGCGCCGCCGGCCATGCATTCGTGCGCCGTGCATACACGATTTATGGCTCGCCGATGCCGAATTTACGCAAAAGGACTGGACGCGGAGACGCGGAGGGATCATATTGTTCTTATCAGTTCAACAATTCCCCACCCGTCCCGCATATCGGAGGTCCGCCATGGAAGCCGGATTCCACGCCATCGACAGCGACTGGTGCCGCATCGCCTTCCAGCGCGCGCCCGCGCCGCTGGTGGTATGCGACAGCGCCAGCCTGCGCGTCCTGGGAGCGAATGCCTGCGCCAGCGCGACCTACAGCTACGATCCGGATGAATGGGCCGATACCGATTTGCTGCGCCTGTTCGAGCCTGCCGACCACGAACGCGTGCGCGCCGCTGTCGCCATTGCCGCGCGCGAAGGCGAAGCCCAGCTGCCGGCGCTGCCCCACCTCGGCAAACACGGCGCCTGCCAGCGCTGCCGCCTGCTGTGCTACCGGCTCAACTGCGACGAGCCACCGCTGGTGATGCTCGCCATGCAAGACCTTTCCGAGGCTGAGGAAGCCCAGGCCCGGCTGACCCATCTGGAGGATGTGCTCGGCGTATCCCAGGAAGTCACGGGACTCGGCTGCTGCTGCCTGAACCTGACGACTGCCCGCCTCACCTGGTCGGCGCAGCTGTACAAGAACCTGGGCCTGGCCCCGGACAGCGTGATGCCCTCGATGGAGCACCTGCTGGCCCGGGTGCACCCGGACCAGCGCCCGCGCTTCGCGCAGGCGATCGAACGCTGCATCGTGGACGGCGAAACCTTCGACACCGACCTGCACGTGACCTGGCCCGACGGCAGCGAGCACGTCCTGCGCGCCACCGGCCACCGCATCGCCGGCGACCCGCAGTCGCCGCACTGGTTCGCCTGCGCCACGGTCGACATCACCGAACAGCGCCGCCTGCGCGACCAGTTGCTGATGGCCGAGGCCGATCTACGGCACGCCCAGGAGATCGCCCACATCGGCACCTGGGCCGCCGACCTGCGCACCGGCCTGATCGAGACCACCTCGGCCGAGACCTACCGCATCTTCCGCATCGATCTGCAAGCCGAGGACGGCACAGGCGGACCGTTCACGCTCGACCAGCTGTTCCGGCGCATCCATCCAGAAGACGTGCCGGGCGTGGCGGCCGCGCGCGAGCACACCCTGAACACGCCGGGCGCACGCTACGACCACCGCTACCGCATCGTGCAGGGCGACCATGAGGTACGCTACGTGCACTCGCAAGCCGACGTGGTGCGCGACGAGGACGGCAAGCCGCTGCGCATCGTCGGCATCATCCGCGATGTCACCGACCTGACCCGCGCCGAGCAGGAAATCGAGCGCCTGGCCTTCCAGGACGAGGTCACCGGCCTGCCCAACCGGGTGGCGATGCGGCGCCACCTGGACGAAGCATTCGGCGCCAGCCAGGGGCTGGACGAGCCGGTCGCGGTGCTGACCGTGGAACTGGCGCGCTTTCGCGACATCAACCTGACCCTGGGCCACCTGAACGGCGACGACCTGCTGCGCGACGTGGCGCGCCGCCTGCGCACCGAACTGGGCGACCAGGTCCACCTGGCGCGCACCGGCAACGCCCAGTTCATCGCCGTGCTGCGCGGAGTGCGCGCCTACCATGCGGGCGCGGTGGCCGAGACCATCGCGCACGTGTTCGAATCGACTTTCCTGATCGCCGGCGTGCGCTACGAGATCGCCGCCCACGTCGGCATCGCGCTGGCGCCCGGCCATGCGCGCAACCCGACCGACCTGCTGCGCAAGGCCGACGTGGCCGTGCACCAGGCCCGGCAGGGCGCGCGCAAGACCATGATGTACGACCCGGCCCAGGACCCCTACGACCCGCAGCGCCTGGCCCTGCTCGGGCAGTTCCGCAACGCGATCGCCGAAGGCCAGATCGAACTGTTCTGCCAGCCCAAGGTGACGATGGCGACCGGCGCGGTGATCGGGGTCGAGGCGCTGGCGCGCTGGCGCCATCCTCAGCTGGGCATGGTGCCGCCGGCCGAGTTCGTGCCGCTGATCGAATCGACCGAACTGATTCACACGCTGACCACCGCCATGCTCCAGTCCTCGGTACGCCAGTCGCACGCCTGGCGCCAGGACGGCCTGGCGCTGCCGATCGCGGTCAACCTCTCGACCCGCAACCTGACCAGCGGCACGCTGCCCGGCGACCTGCGCAGCTTGCTGGCCAAGTGGAACGCCACCCCCGACTGGCTGGGGCTGGAGATCACCGAGAGCAGCCTGATCGTCGACCCGGACGCCTCGATCGCCCAGCTCAACGCGCTGAGCGGCATGGGCTTCCGCCTGTTCATCGACGACTTCGGCACCGGCTATTCCTCGCTCAACTACCTGACCATGCTGCCCGTCGACGTGATCAAGATCGACCATGGCTTCACCACCAACATGCTGCGCGACCGCCGCGCCGGCGCCATCGTCAAGGCCACCATCGACCTGGCCCACGACCTGGGGCTGTCGGTCGTGGCCGAGGGCGCGGCCACCCGGGAGATCTGGGACGCGCTGCTGGCCTGCGGCTGCGACGAGGCCCAGGGCTACTACGTCGCGCCGCCCCTGCCGGCCGCCGAACTGCCGGGCTGGATGCGCCAGCACGCGCTGCGCCACCGGGGTGCGGGAACTACCCACTGAGGGTCCGTCCAAGGAGGCATACGAAGCACGGCCGTGCGAACGTCCGAAGCGGGCAACACGGGGCTATACTGCGCTTTTGCCCTTGTCTTGCCGCCCATGAATATTGAACAGCTTGCCCACACGCCCTGCTACTGCTCCTCGCTGCGGCAGGCGTCGCGCTACCTGACCTCGTTCTATGACCAGATGCTCAGCGGGACCGGACTGCGCGTGACCCAGTTCTCGATCCTCGCCAAGCTGCTGCGCGGCAGCGCCAATGTCAACCAGCTGGCCAAGGCCATGGTCATGGACCGCACGACCCTGGCGCGCAACCTGCAGCCGCTGGTGCGCGAGGAGCTGATCGTGATCCGGGCGAGCGAACAGGACAGGCGCGAAAGGGTCATCGAACTGAGCGGACGCGGACGCGAAGTCATCACGGCCGCGCGTCCGGCATGGGAACGTGCGCAGCAGCTGTTCGCCGAGCGCTTCGGCCAGGTGCAGGCGGACGACATGCGCGCCATGATGGCCGCGGTGGTCGGCAGCGGTGTGCACGAGGCGCTCGGGAAGCCGGTCCAGGAAGCGGCCGCGGACGACGCGCCCTGATCCTGGCAGGCCAGGCTTCGCAAGCGGTTTTCTCCGCGGGACTGTCGACGCCATCCGGCGCAGATGCGCGCATCGGCTAGACCACGGCAGCACTGAAGGCCTCGGGCCGTCGCGCAAGCAGGTGAGACAGCCGTTGAAGGCCCGCTTGCAAGCGCCCGCGGTCCCTGATGCTGCCCAAGGAGATCCGGATCGCATTCACGGAGCGGCCGTCCGTGGCGAATGCCTCGGCCGGCGTGACCGCGATGCCCGCGCTGCCGGCCGCGCGCGCAAGCTGGGAGGCGTTCCAATACGCCGGCAGCGCGAGCCATACATGCAGCCCGTCTCCGGCGCCCCTGTAGCGCCCTGCAAGGATATCGCGCGCCATCCGATGGCGCAGGCGCGCCTCCTTGCGCACCCCCTCCATCAATCTGCCGGCCGAACCGTCGAGGATCCACTGGGTGGCCAGCGCTGCCGCCAGCGGGTCGGCCATCAGCGCAAACGCTCTGAGCGCGGCCAGGAAACCTTCCCGTACCTGCGGATCGCGCACCAGCACGAAAGCGACACGCAAGCCGGGCGTCAGGCATTTCGAGAGGGTCGAGATGTAATAGACCTGTTCCGGGGCAAACGTGGCAATGGGCGGCGGCGGCGCGTTGGCAAGGAGCCAGTAGGGATCGTCTTCGACGATGCGCACCTCGCAGCGTTCTGCGATGGCGGCAAGTTCCTGTCGCCGGCGCTCCGGCATGGTGACCGCGGTCGGGTTCTGCAAGGTCGGATTGAGGTAGATCAGCCCAGGCTTGTGTGCGCGGCACGCTTCCTCGAGCAGCCCGGGCACCATCCCGTGCCGGTCCGCGCCCACCGCGATGAGGTGGCGGCCGAACTGGGTTGCCGCGGCACGCAAGCCGGGATAACTCGCAGGCTCGGCCAGGATGACGTCGCCGGGCTGCGTCAGCGCGAGCATCAATGCGGCGATCGCCGCTTGCGCACCCGGACAGACAAGGACTTGCCCGGCATCCAGATGCCCGAACATCGGTGCTAGCCACCTGGCTCCAGCCTCGCGGCCGGAATCGCTGCCCCCGCCCAAGTGGTAGGTCATCAGCAAGGCATGATCTGCCCCCATCAGCACCTGGGACAGTCCTTGCTTCAACATGTCGCCGAGGTCCACACCGTCCGGCGGCGGCGGGTTGTTCATGCTCAGGTCGAGGACCGAGGTCAACTCGACCTTTGGCGCCGCCACATAAGTGCCCCGCGCGCCGCGGCCCTCCAGCAAGTTGCGGCGCCTGGCTTCGTCGTAGGCGCGGGTGACCGTCGTCAGGTCGACATCCAGTTGCGCCGCCAGCCGGCGCTGCGGAGGAAGACGGTCGCCCGGTTTCAGCGATCCATTCGCCACCGCCACCTGCAGGGCATCCGCGATCTGCAGGAAGCGCGGCCCGCCGTGCACGGCCAATCGCGGCACCCAGATTAACGAATCGTCATCTTGCATGGAGTTCAACTGGGACATTTTGTCTCAATGTATGGAAATTGCTTCTGCGTAGAATGCCCTAGAACGGGCGGCAAGACCATACTTGTATGGCAGCCCGCTGGAGCGTCCGATGGTGCCGGTGGTCCCTTAAGTAAGCCTGGAAATATACAAAGTGATGGATTGGTTCCCCATAGTCTTCTTTACCTTCAAGATGCTCGTCCTGGGCACGGGCATGTTCTTCGCCGTCAAGTGGCATTACGATCAAGGGAAGAAGAAGAAAGAGAAGGAGCAGCGCGAGGTGCTGCGCGCGGCCGGCAAGGCGGCGGCCGTCTTCGTGCTATCGCTCCTGGTCCTGGGGCTCATCACCTTCGTCTTGCTCAGGAGCCTCAGTTTGGACTTGAGCTTGCCATGACGGCGAAGCATGGCCGGTCGACAGCTTCGGCCAACAGCATCGGCATCGCTGCGGAAGGATTCGCTGCACGCCATCAGGCAGGGGGCTTCTCCAGGCGTCTTTCATCGGCGCGGAAGCCCTTGCCTGTCGCCGCCCAATAGATGCCGCCATACAGGTGGTGCAGGAATAGCGGATCGCGGTAAGTGGCGGCCATATGGCCCAGTCCCGTGTAGAAGGCGCGGCCGCCCTCGTAGTCCTGGTACCAGGCCACCGGATGGAAGGCGCCCATGCCCTTGCCCTTCTTGTCGCCCCAATCCGTCTGCGGCGCATAAGTCGACTCGTCCACACTCAACAGATAGTTGAGCTTCGCGCGCGCCGGACCGTATTCGTACCACTCGTCGGTGAACAGCGAGCGCGGGGCGAAGCGTTCCATGCCGGGGAAGTCGCGTTGCTCCACCTTCAGCACCGCCGTCTGCACCGCCGGATGGATGTGGAACATGTGCCCGACCATCTTCGTATACCACGGCCAGCCGTATTCGGTGTCGGCCGCGCTATGCACCCCCACGTAGCCGCCGCCGCGCCGGATGTAGCGCTCGAAGGCGGCCTGCTGCGTGTCGTCCAGCACGTCGCCGGTGGTCAGCAGGAAGACCACGGCCTGGTACTTGGCCAGCTCGGCGTCGTTCATCACGCGCCCCGCGTCCGCGGTCCAGAACACCTCGAAATCATGCAGCTTGCCCAGCTCCTGCACCGCCGTCACGCCCGCATGCACGGCGTCGTGGTGCCAGCCGGCGGTCTTGGTAAACAGCAGGACCTTGAATTGTTCGGCCTGGGCGGGGCCCATGGCAAGCAGGCCGCACAGGGCGGCGGCGGTACGAAGGAGCTTGGTCATCTTTCGGCATGGAGAAACAGGAGCGTCCACGCTAATGGACACGTTTCCATTTGTCAATCGATCGGGGGACGCACCGGGCGCGAAGCGGTACTGACAGCGGCATGGGCAAGGCGTAGAGTAGACGGTGCAAGCGACGATGCTAGCGGCTTCACCATCATGGAGGGAGTCATCATGTACAAGACCATCATCGTTCACGTCGACGGCAGTGTGCGCCAGGACAGCCGGCTGCGCGCCGCCGTGCTGCTGGCAAACCGGCACGGCGCCCACCTCGTCGGCAGCGCCGCCACCGGCATGTCGATGGCGAATTACGCGATCCTCAACGGCTCGATGGCCATGCCGATCGCGGAGAATGATTACCAGGACCTGCGCGACGCCGTGGCGGCCCAGCTCCTTCCCTTCGAGGAACAGGCCGCGCAGCTGGGCGCGGCCTCGGTCGAGTCGCGCGTGCTCGAGGACAACACCCGCTACGCCCTGCTGCTGCAGTCGCGCTACGCCGACCTGGTGGTGCTGAGCCAGGACGATCCGCCCGAAGCGCACACCGCGGGCGTGCGCCACCTGCCCGAATTCCTGGCCCTGCATGGTCCGCGTCCGGTCCTGGTGGTGCCGACCAGCTACCGCAACGAAGCGATTCCCGGCACCGCCGTGGTCGGCTGGGACGGCAGCGTGCCGGCCATCCGCGCCATCCAGGCCGCCTTGCCGCTGCTGCGCGAGGCGCCGCTGGTGCGCCTGGTGCTGGTCAATCCCGACGAGCAGGCCGAGTTGCACGGCGAAGAGCCGGGCGCGGAGATGGGGCGCTACCTGGCGCGCCATGGGGTGCAGGTCGAGGTGGTGGTCGAGCGCACCCGCGACACGGCGGGCGACGCCCTGATCGCCCTGGCCCACGACAGCCACGCCGGGCTGATGGTGGCGGGGGTCTATGGCCACAGCCGCTACCGCGAGTGGGCGCTGGGCGGCGCGACCCGCGCCCTGCTGCACCGGGCGCCGGCGCCGCTGCTCTGCGCGCATTGAGGCCCTGCTTCCAAAAAGTTTGATCTATCTCAAACCCACGAGCCCAGCGGACGGCGAGACTCATCCATTCCAATCATCGCAATACGAACAGCAGCGCGCCATGACCCTCTCCCGCATTCCACCTCGCCGCATTCCATTCAACAGCACGCGCGCCATCTGCGCCGCCATCCGCCATGCGCGCAAGCACCTCTGCAGCCGCCTCCTGCATGCCGCGAGCGCGCCGGACGAAGGCTTCGTGCGCGCGTTCCCCTCCCTGGTGGCGGCGGTCGAAGCCGGCTTTCGCCACGAGGAGATGGCGATGGAAGCCCTGGGCTACGCCAGCCTGCACGAGCACCGCGCCGAAAACGCCACCCTGCTGTCCGCCCTGCACCGCGCGGCGTCGCTGGTCGAGGCCGGCGACGTGGCTCTCGGGCGCCAGGTGCTGGCCGCCCTGCGCGACCTGCTGTCGCTGCACCGGCTCACCACCGACCTGGCGCTGGCGATGGCGGCCCGCCCCACGGCCGCGCGCCTGCGCATGCGCGTGCGCGGCCGCCCCTTGCGGGCGGCGCAGCTCCACCACCCGCGCCACGCGCGCTGAGCTGCCAAGGCGCCCGCGGCTTCAGGTAGCCGCTGCAACGGGGCAAGGTCCGGGCGTTCCCGCTATACTGCGCGAACCATGCGCATCCAGCTTTTTTCCGACCTGCATCTCGAACGCTACCCGGCCTTCCAGCCCGTCATCGGCGCCGATACGGACGTCGTCATCCTGGCTGGCGACATCGGCTCCTACCAGGCCGGCTCGCGCCTTGACGGCAGCGACTTCGGGCTGGAGCGCTTCGCGCCGCCGGACGGCCGCACCGTGCTCTACGTGCCGGGCAACCATGAATTCGACGGCCTCGAGTTCGACGAGACCTATGCCCGCCTGCGCGCCACCTGCGCGCGCCTGGGCATCGTCTGGCTCGACCGCGAAACCGTGACGCTCGGCCACGTGCGCTTCATCGGCACCACCCTGTGGGCCGACTTCGACGCCCTCGCGGTGCGCGAACGCGAGCTGACCAAGCAGCTGCAGCAGCGCTCCAAGGCCTTCCGCGCCGCCAACTACTACCTGAGCAAGAACACCACGCTCAAGGCCGGTGTGCCGGTGCTGGCCGAGGAAATGCGCGGGATGTCGCTCGACTGCCAGGCCTGGCTGCGCGCCGCGCTCGGCACGCCCTTCGACGGCGTCACGGTGGCGGTGACCCACTTCGCGCCGAGCCTGCAGAGCGCCGACCCGCGCTACGGCATCACGCCGGGCACCGCCGGATTCTGCAATGCCATGGACCACATGCTGCCCCTGGCCGACGTCTGGGTGCACGGCCACCTGCACTGCCACAACGATTATGTGGTAAGCGGCAACGAAAACGGCCGGGACTGGCGCTGTCGCGTGGTCGCCAACCCGCTCGGCTACCTCAGCAAGGGTGAACAGGAAGCTTTCCGCCCAGACCTCGTCATCGAGCTGTAGAAGGTGTAGCCTGTCGCTATGCGAATCGGTTGACCGCGCGACAGGCCGTTTTGATCCACATCAAGCATCTTGCGCACTGGATTCGCGATCCATCACGGGTAAGCAGCCGATTCATATGCTCATGTGAGCAAAGGCAATGCGATGTCCGTGTTTTTTCCCCGCACAGAGGCGACGCCACCAACAGAGGCGCCAGGCCGTGGCCTGTTCCCGCACCGGCGGCCGCGCGCGCCGCCGCTGACACCCGAGCAGGCACGCCAGTTCGACGAGTGCGCCGACCTTGCGGTACGGCGCCTCCTGCCCGCGCTCGGGCCGGCGCTGGGCGCCTGCGTCCTGATGCTGGGCGCCTGGGATGTCCTGTTGGGCCTGCCCAATGCGCCCGGCCTGCTCTTGCTGCGCCTGGCCGTGGTCGCGGCCGGTGCACTCACCTGGTTCACCAGCCGCCTGCCCTGGTCGCCGACCTGGCGCTGCGCCGTCCTGTTCGCCACCCATACCGCGGCGCTCTTCCTGTGCGCCGATTCCATCGAGCACGGTTTGATGCATGGCGCACCGGCCCTGGTCGCCTCCATGCTCACCATCGGCCTGGTCGATCCGCGTCCGCTGCGCTGCCTGCTGGTGCTGGCGGCGCCGGTGCTGGCCTTCGCGGTGCTGGGCGCGCTCGCCCTGCCTTCCGCGCTGTGGCTGGCAGGGCTGGCGGCCTGCGGCGCGGCCCTGCTGCTGGCCCTGGGACTGTCGCGCATCAACGGCTGCCTGCGGCGCGAGGTCTGGCTGCGCGAGCAGCAATTACTCGACGCTTGCCGCCACGACAGTCTGAGCGGGGCGCTGTCGCGCGCCTACGTGACCGAACTGGCCGAGCGCGACCTGACCCTTGCCCTGCGCCACGGCCGCCCGCTGGCGGTGGCAATGATCGACATCGACCACTTCAAGGGCGTCAACGACCGCCACGGCCACGCGGCGGGCGACGCCGTGATCCGGGCCCTGGTGGCGACCTGCCTGCGCAGCCTGCGCGGCAGCGACTACATCGGCCGCCTGGGCGGCGAGGAATTCGTGTGCGTGATGCCGGAAACCCGCGCCGGCGAGGCGCTCGCCTGCGCCGAGCGCATCCGCACCGGCTTCGCCGCCCTGCGCGTGGCCTCGACGGCCGGACCGATGCGCTGCACGATCAGCATCGGCGTCAGCGTGCTGGAGCAGCACGGAGCCTGGAGCGAGCTGCTGCGCGATGCCGACGCCGCCCTGTACCGGGCCAAGGAGGGCGGTCGCAACCGCACCCTGCTGGCGCCGTCCGCCCTGCGCGCCCAGCGCGCCGCCGGCAGCCCCTGGTAAGCGAAGGGCCGGCGGGACCTGCACGTCCGGCATGGCGCAAGGGCAGGACCAGCCCGGGCCTCAAGCCAGGTATTGCCCGCCATTGACGTCGAAGGTGGCGCCGGTAATGAAGCCGGCGGCCTCATCGGCTAGGAAGACCACCGTGCGCGCAATGTCCGCCGACGCGCCCATGCGCCCGGCGGGGATGCCGGCCGTGATCGCCGCCAGCACGTCCGGGCGCATGGCCGCCACCATGGGCGTGTCGCAATAGCCGGGCGCCACGGCGTTGACGGTCACGTTGCGCGCCGCGTTTTCGAGCGCCAGCGACTTGGTGAAGCCGATGATGCCCGCCTTCGCCGCGGCGTAGTTGCACTGGCCGGCCTGCCCCTTGCGCGCATTGATCGAGCTGATGTTGACGATGCGCCCGAAGCCGCGCGCCCGCATGCCTTCGATGACGGGCCGGGTCATGGCGAACATCGACCCGAGGTTGGTCTGGATGACGCTCCACCATTGCTCCTCGCTCATCTTGTGGAACATGGCGTCGGCCGTGATGCCGGCATTGTTGACCAGGACGCCGACCGGGCCGAGTTCGGCCTCGACCCGCGCCACGCCCTCGCAACAGGCCGCGAAATCCGACACGTCCCAGCGGTAGACGGCGATGCCGTGCTCGCGCTGGAATGCGTGCGCTTCCTCTTCGTCGTAGAGATAATTGGCCGCCACCTGGTGCCCCGCCTCGCGCAGGGCCAGGGCAATCGCCTTGCCGAGTCCGCGCGTTCCGCCCGTCACGATCGCCGTCCTGCCCATACGCCCTCCCCGTGTCTCTCGACCTGTCCATTCCCGCGCCGCCCTGCCACTATCGCCGGGCGGGCGGCTCCGGACCTGATCTGCCTCAATCCTGTTCCGGCCCGCTAGCCCTGCGCCATCTCGGCCGCCAGGCGTTCGACCAGCTCGGCGGCCGGCAGTTCGCGCGCCAGCTGGAATCCCTGGCCGGCCCAGTTGACCGTGTAGTCCTGCACGCCCTGCGCGCCTGCGGCGGCGACCAGGGCCTTGGCCGCGTCGTAGGCGATCGGATAGTCCGGCAGCGGCGGATGGCCGGACGCGCCGACCTCGTCGAAGAAGCGGTTGACCAGGCCACGGGCCGGGCGCCCGGAGATGGCGGCCGTGATCGCGGTGCGCAGCCTGCCGCCGCCCTCGCCGGGCTCCATGCCTGCGTCTTTTCCTGCTCCCGCGCGCATCAGCTGGCGGTGGTGGGCCGTGGCCGAGGATTCCGGGCACAGGATGAAGGCCGTGCCCAGTTGCGCGCCCGCCGCCCCCAGCCGCTGCACGGCGGCGATGCCCTGCCCGTCCATGATGCCGCCGGCCGCCACCACCGGCAGGCGCAGGCGCGCCGCCAGCAGGCGCACCAGGGCGAGGGTGCCGATCGCCGGATCGGGCTGTTCGTGGTCGAACACGCCGCGGTGGCCGCCGGCCTCGTAGCCCTGGGCCACCACCGCGTCGACACCGGCCGCCTCGGCCGCGAGCGCTTCCTCGAGCGAGGTGGCGCTGGCCAGCAGCACGCAGCCGGCCGCGCGCAGGGCCGCGATCTGGTCCGCCGAGGGCAAGCCGAAGTGGAAGCTGACCACCGCCGGACGCTCGCTCACCAGCACCTCGAGCATGGCGGGATCGGCCAGGAAGCTGGTGTAGATCTCGCGCAGCGCGCCGGGTGGCTGTGCGCCGAGGGCGGCGAAATGAGGACGCAGGTAATCCAGCCATTGCGCCTCGCGCGCCGGATCGGCCTGGGCGGGCCGGTGGGTGAACACATTGACGTTGAAAGGCTTCGCGGTGAGCTTGCGGACTTCCTGGATTGCGGCGCGGGCCTGGGCGGCGTTGCCGGCGCCGACCGCGATCGAGCCGAGCGCGCCCGCTTCCGAGACGGCGGCCGCCAGGCGCGGGGTGGAGACGCCCGCCATCGGGGCCTGGATGATGGGGTGGCGGATGCCGAGCAGCGTGCTCAGGCTCGTGGTGGCGTTCATGCTGCACTCTCCTGGTGGAATCGACACCGGACGAGTATACGCTTGCCGCGCCCGTCTTGCCGGACGCGGGCCGGTTTCAGTCCGGCGCCGGCGCGCTCGCGGGCGTGGCCACCAGCGCATTGACCAGCGCCTCGACGCCGGCCGGCTTGGTGAGGTGGACGTCGAAGCCCGCCTGCATCGCCCGTTCCACATCCTCCTTCTGGCCGTAGCCGGTCAGCGCCACCAGGTGCACCCGCTCGCCGCCCGGCAGGCGGCGCAAGGCGCGCGCCAGCGCGTAGCCATCCATGTCGGGCAGGCCGATATCGAGGATGGCGGCGGCCGGCAGGCGCCCCTGCACCACGCGCAGGCCCTCGGTCGCCGTGTGCGCGACCTCGACCTCGTGGCCCAGGTCCTCGAACAGGGCGGCGGTCAGCGCCGCGGCGTCCTCATTGTCGTCCACCACCAGGATGCGGCGGCGCGCGTCGCGGCGCCGTTCCGGCAGCGGCAGCGGCGCCTCGGCCGGCTGGCCCAGGGGCAGCACCACCTCGAAGCGGCTGCCCTGGTCCGGACCTGCGCTATGGGCCGACACGCCGCCGCCGTGCAGCTCGACGATCTTGCGCACGATCGCCAGGCCCAGCCCCAGGCCGCCGGTGCGCCGCGCCAGCGGCTGCGGCGCCTGGAAGAAGGGTTCGAACACCTGCGACAGCAGGCCAGGCGTCATGCCGACGCCGTTGTCGCTCACGGCCAGCAGCGCCTTGCCGTCGTGCGCGCGCAGGCTGACCCGCGTGTCGCTGCTGCCGAAGCGCGCGGCGTTCGACAGCAGGTTGTTCAGCACCTGGGCCAGGCGGGTCTCGTCGCCGTCGACCCAGAGCGATTCCGGCGCGTCGACGCTCACCGCCTCGCCGGCATGGGCCGCGGCGGCATGCCGCACCAGCTCCGCCAGGTTCAAGGGACGGGGGTCGATGCGCAGCTTGCCCGAAGTGATGCGCGACACGTCCAGCAGGTCGTCGACCAGGCGCCGCAGGTGGTCCACCTGGCGCCGCATGATGGCGCGCTCGCGCTGGCCGGCGCTCTCGCGCCGCAGGTCCATCATGTCGAGCGCAGCCTGGATCGGGCTCAGGGGATTGCGCAGTTCGTGGCCCAGCATGGCGAGGAAGGCGTCCTTGGCCTGTCCCGCCTGGCGCGCCTGGTCCAGCGCTTCCTCCTGCCGCGCCAGTGCCTGCTCCAGGGTGGCCAGCAGGCGCGATCGCTCTTCCTCGTGGGCGGCGCGCTGGCGCGCGGCGGCCGCCAGGGCCTGGCCCATCAGCCTGAACTCCTTCACCCGCGACGGCGGCACCGTCACCGCCTTGCCCTCGCCCAGCGCGCTGGCGGCGGCCTGCATTCCGCCGATGGTGCGGACGATGCGGCTGGAGAGCCAGGAGGCGATGCCGATGCAGGCGCCGAAGGTGGCCAGGATGCCGGCCAGGTAGAGGGCGAAGCGCTCGATGAAGGTGTAGCCGTGGGCCGCGTTCGGCGCGCCCAGCGCTACCGACCAGCCGTAGCGCGCCGATGTCGTGAAGGCTGTCACGACATCGGCGCCCTCGAGCGTGACGGTGCGTCCGACGTGCTCGCGGCCGCCGCTGCGCATCATGGCTTGCAGGGTGGCGCTGGCCGGCTTGCCGACGGTGGCTTCCTGGTTGCGCGAGCGCGCCACGATCAGTCCCGAGGCGTCCATGACCGAGATCACCGAGTCGGCCGGCAGCTTCTGGCGCGCGATCACGTCCAGGAAGCGGTCCGGCCGGATCACGGCGGTGAGCGCGTACTCCCTGTGACCGCGTCCTTCGGCCACGATGCGCACCGGGACCGCCGCGCGCCCGCCTTTGCCGCGCGTCACGCGTCCGGCCACCGGCCGGCGCAAGGCGAACAGTTGGTCGAGGCTGCCCGGATCGGCCGTGGGGGCGGCCGGCGCCCCGTAGGGCGCCATGGTGCGCAGCAAGGGTTTGCCCGTATCGTCCGACAGGATCACGCCCAGCCAGTTCGGCTGGGCCTGGGCGCTCGCCAGCGCGTGGAAGCCGCGCAGGTCGCCGCTGGTGAATTCGGGGCTGCGCGCCATCGAGGCCAGCACGTTGACGGTGGCGTCCAGTTCCGTGTCCACCGCGCTGGACAGGGCGCGCGCGTGGTTGAGCATCAGCCTTTCCTGCTCCTGCTCGTGGTAGCGCGCGGCGCCGTGGATGGTCCAGACCCCGAGCAGCGCCAGGGGCAGCAGGCCGATCGCCGTCAGCAGGATCAGCATGTGACGGAGAGACAGGGCCAGCCCCTCATGAGCGCGCATACGTGTGCCGGAATATGAACCGGGTAGGGAAAATACGATTATAGACCCTCGGCCGGTCGCGGCCCGGGTATCTAGCGCTCGATCGACAGCGCCAGCGTTTCCTTCAGCTCTTCCATCACCACGTAGCTCTTCGACTGGCCGGCGTCGGCCACGTGCAGGATCTCGCCCAGCAGGCGGCGGTACTCGGACATTTCGGGAATGCGCGCCTTGATCAGGTAGTCGAAGTCGCCCGAGACCAGGTGGCATTCCAGTACTTCCGGAATGGCGAACATGGCGCGCTTGAAGCGGTCGAAGGCCTTCTCGGATTTCTGGTGCAGGGTGATCTCGACGAACACCAGGATCTGCAAGCCCAGCGCCTGCGGATTGACGCGCGCATGGTAGCCGCTGATCACGCCGTCGCGCTCCATGCGCTTGACGCGCTCGATGCAGGGCGTGAGCGACAAGCCCACCTGCTCGGCCAGGTCCTTCATGACGATGCGCCCGTCCTGCTGGAGGATGGCCAGGATGTGCAGGTCGATCCGGTCCAGGATGCGGGTCGAGGCTTTTTGCACGCGCATGAAGTTTTCCCAAAAACGAGTGTATTAACAGAAACAATTATGGCAGCACCCACGCTACCATGGCAACCTTTCCTAAAAATCTTTTCTCTTGTCGAGGAAGCCATGCAAGTCATCGTGCTGGGCAGCGGAGTGGTCGGCGTCACCACCGCATACTATCTGGCGAAAGCCGGCCATGCCGTCACCGTCATCGACCGCCAGCCCGGTCCCGCCCTCGAGACCAGCTTCGCCAATGCCGGCCAGATCTCGCCCGGCTACGCCTCGCCCTGGGCCGCGCCCGGCATTCCGCTGAAGGCCGCCAAGTGGCTGTTCCAGCGCCATGCGCCGCTGGCGATCCGCCCGGACGGCAGCCTGTTCCAGCTCGCCTGGATGTGGCAGATGGTCAAGAACTGCTCGGCCGACCGGTATGCGGTCAACAAGGAGCGCATGGTGCGCCTCGCCGAGTACAGCCGCGATTGCATGCGCGCCCTGCGCCAGGAAACCGGCATCGCCTACGAAGGCCGCCAGCAGGGCACCCTGCAGCTGTTCCGCACCCAGGCCCAGTTCGACGCCGCCGGCAAGGACATCGAGGTGCTCAAGAACGCCGGCGTCGCCTACGAACTGCTGACCCGCGAGCAGCTGGCCCAGGCCGAGCCGGCCCTGGCCAATGTGCGCGAAAAGCTGGTCGGCGGCCTGCGCCTGCCGAACGACGAAACCGGCGACTGCCAGCTGTTCACCACCCGCCTGGCCGAGATGGCGCGCGCCCTGGGCGTGCGCTTCGAGTACGGCGTCGAGATCCGCAGCCTGGTCGAGACCGGCGGCCAGGTGAGCGGCGTCGTCACCGACAAGGGCAGCTTGAGCGCCGACCGCTACGTGCTGGCCCTGGGCAGTTACTCGCGCCTGCTGCTGCAGCGCTGGTTCCCGCTGCCGGTCTATCCGCTCAAGGGCTATTCGATCACCGTGCCGATCACGGACGCGTCCCGCGCGCCGGTGTCGACCATCCTCGACGAGACCTACAAGATCGCCGTCACCCGCTTCGACGACCGCATCCGCGTGGGCGGCATGGCGGAGATCGCCGGCTACAGCAAGGCCTTGAACCCGCGCCGCCGCGCCACCCTGGAACTGGTCGTGAACGATTTGTTCCCGGGCGCCGGCGACACCCGCCAGGCCAGCTTCTGGACCGGCCTGCGCCCGATGACCCCGGACAGCACCCCGGTGGTGGGTGCCACCCCGCTCGGCAACCTGTTCGTCAATACCGGCCACGGCACCCTGGGCTGGACCATGGCTTGCGGCTCGGCCAGCGTAATCGCCGACCTGGTGGACGGCAAGACGCCCGCCATCCGTGCCGACGACCTGGCCGTGTTCCGCTACGCCGGCACGCCGGGCGGCGCCCCGCAAGGCGGCCTGGTACAGGCGTGAGCCCCGTGCACGCCAGCGAGCTGGCGCGCGCCGGCGCCATCCTGACCGTCGACCTGGGGGCGATCCGCGCCAACTACCGGCTGCTCGCCGCCCAGGCGCCCTTCTCCACCTGCGCGGCCGTCATGAAGGCGGACGCCTATGGCCTGGGCATGGAGCAGGTGGCGCCCGCCCTGGCCGAGGAAGGCTGCCGGGTCTTCTTCACCGCCCACGTGGCCGAAGGCATGCGCCTGCGCCAGCTGGTGCCGGAAGACTGCGCCATCTACGTGCTGCACGGCCCGCCCGCCGGCACGGCGCCCGACTTCTACCAGTACGACCTGATCCCGGTGCTGAACGACCCGGGCCAGCTGCGGGAATGGCGCGCCAGCGCGCAGCGCCTGGGCCGCGTCTTGCCGGCCGCGATCCAGCTGGATACCGGCATGTCGCGCATGGGCTTCGCGCCCGCCGACCTGGCGGCGCTGTCCGGCGATGCCGGCTGGCTGTCGGGGCTGGACGTGAAGCTCGTGATGAGCCACCTGGCCTGCGCCGACGAGGCCGCGCATCCGCTCAACGAGCGCCAGCGCCGGCGTTTCGCGCAGCTGCGCGAAGCCTTCCCGGGCGTGCCGGCCAGCCTGGCCAACTCCTCGGGCGTGTTCCTGGGCCCGGCCTACCACTACGACCTGCTGCGTCCGGGCGCGGCGCTGTACGGCATCAACCCGCACCCGGGCCAGCCGAATCCGCTGCGCCAGGCGGTGAGCCTGGCGGCGCGCATCGTCCAGGTGCGCACGGTCGCGGACGGCGACATCGTCGGCTACGGCGCGCGCTATGTCGCCAGCGGCCCGCGCCGCATCGCGACCATCGGCATCGGCTACGCCGACGGCTGGCTGCGCGCCCTGAGCGGCCATTCCCAGGCCTATGTCGACGGCGTGGCGGTTCCCTTCGCCGGCACGGTATCGATGGATTCGATCACGCTCGACGTCACCGGCCTGCTCGACGCGCGCGTGGCGCCGGGCCGGACGGTCGACCTGCTCTGCCCGCGGCAGGACGTGGACGCGGTCGCGGCCCAGGCCGGCACCATCGGCTACGAGCTGCTGACCCGCCTGGGCCGGCGCTTCCACCGCCACTACGTTTCCTAGGCCGCGCGTACTCCCGCGGCGCTGGCGCGTGACGCTCAAGGAATTATTGATTAATCGATAATTTTGAGTGAGGTATGCCATCGGCGCTTGAATCGACACGTGTTGTTGCGCGAACTCGGCATGGGTCCTGGCGAGGCGCGGGCGATCTATATGGGTGTCCGAACGTCGAAGGCCGACGAGTCCTGGGACAAGAACACGCAGGCCCGGCTCGGCGGCGAAACCGGTTCTTCACTCGGCAGTATGTGGACTTTCTTCTCGACCAGGACGTCAAGCCGGGGCGCAGCCTGCAAGCGATACAGCGCGAAGCGGCAAACCGCGGCGGAGTCCTGATGCCCTTGCCGGCGAACGCCGACGTGAAGGCCGCCTGCCAGGCAAGCGTGCGCGAGTTCGAACGCCTGGGCGGCGCGTGATGTTCTTTACCAGGGCAGCGGAATCGCCGCGCCCGCGGCGTCGACCACCGGCACCGGCGACACCGACAGGATGCCGTAGAGGGTGAGCGCTTCCTCGCCGGTATTCACGATCTGGTGCAGCTCGTTCGGCTGGCACAGCAGCACCGTGCCGGCCGCGCATGGCGTTTCGGTTCCGGCGTGGCGCATCACCCCCCGGCCTCCGGTAAACACCACCACTTCCTCGCAATCGTGGCGGTGCAGCGGGGTCGCGCTGCCCGGCGCCAGCGCCTGCCGCCAGACCTCGAAGGACGCGATCCCGCCTGCGCGCGAGGCAAGGGTCTGGTGCCGGATGCCGGGCAACTCGAGCATCGGGATCGAATCGACGTGGCGGACTTGCATGGCTGGCTCCTTTCGCTGTTAGAGTGGAATGGAGCACATTATCCGCCCACGGCGGCCTACCGGGAACGGCACAACATGGCGAAACCAACTGGACACAAAGTCAAACTCGGCGCCCAGGACCTGATCAAGCAGCGCTGTTTCGTGCACACCGTGCGCACCGGCGGCATCACCAGCGCCGCGCGCCTGCTGGGCCTGACGCCCTCGGGGGTGAGCAAGAACATCGCGCGGCTGGAAGCGGAACTCGGGATGCAGCTGCTGGCACGCGACAAGCGCCATATGGTGGCGACCGGGCGCGGCCAGGCGGCCTTCGAGGCGTATTCGGCGCTATTGGCCCAGCTCGACCAGCTGCAGGAGGAGCTGGCCGCCCCCGCCGCGCTAGGCGGGGAGCTGGGCCTGTCGCTCCCGGGCGGCTGCCTGCCCTGGCTGGCGCCGCTGCTGGCGCGCTACCGCGCCGCCCATCCGATGGTGCGGCTGCGCCTCAACGTCAGCGACAGCCACAGCGACCTGGTGCGCGACCGCAACGACCTGGCGCTGCGCTTCGGCCGCCTCAAGGACAGCAGCGTGCGCGCCCTCGGCCTGGGGGCGACGCCGCTGGTGATCTGCGCCAGCCCGGCCTACCTGGCGCGCGCGGGCGTGCCGCGCCAGCCGGCCGAGCTCGTGGAGCATGAAGGGATGTTGTTCCGCCTGCCCGAGACCGGGCGCGCGCGGCCGGTGGAGCTGGCGCCGGAGCTGGAGCAAACGTCGAGCGCCTGGCGCGCCGTGGCCGTCATCGACGAGGGCCAGACGCTGGTGCATGCGGCGCTGGCCGGTTTCGGCCTGGTCCAGGCGCCGCTGCTGCTGGTACAGGCCGAACTCGCGGCCGGGCGGCTGGTGGAAGTGCTGGCGGCGCACCGGCCGCCGCCGCTGGAAGTCAACCTGCTGTTTTCACACCACGCCTGGCTGCCGGCGCAGACGCGCGCCTTCATCGACCTGGCGCGGGAACATGCCGGCATCGGCCGAACGGCTTGACGCGAAGACGGCGATTCCAGCCCCGCCCGGTGCGGGGCTTGTCATTTACGCAGCCGCTCAGCGCGCGGCGCGCTCGGCCAGGCGGCGCATCACTGCCGGCGATACCGAATCGGCGCCGCGGTTCATGCGGTACAGGGTCCAGACTTCATTCGATGCGCTGAACATTCCGCGCACCGCATCCAGGGCGGCGCGGGCGAAACCGGTGGAACGGGAGGCGGCTTGGTGGGTCAGGGTCGACATGATGGATTTCCGTTTGCGGTGGAGATGACTCCAGTATGCGCCCTGCAAGATAGAAATCAAATTGCGATCCATGATGATCGCCATTCACAATTCAACTATCTGACCTGTCCAGGTCCGTCCCTGGCCTAGTCAGGTTGCGCGGTAGCGATGTATTTGGGCAACAAGTCTGGTTATTCAGAAACATACGCACGAAATTCGATATACTCACCAATTATCACGGTGATGCGCCCCACCCCGCCGCACACCCACCCACCTGGCCTGGACTCCGCCGGACCCCGTTTGCATCCGCCCCCCGCGCCCAGGAGCCGTCGTCCCATCATGATCAAGTATTTTTCCTCTTTCAAGTCCAAGCTGTCCGTGCTCGTCACCGGCATGGTCTTGATCGCGGCCGTCGGGGTCGGCGGGATCTCGCTGCTGTTCGCCGACTTCCAGATCGAGCGCATGATCGCCAAGCAGGAACTGCTGGCCCTGGGCGGCGCGGCCGCCTATATCGACAACGACATCCGCCACAAGCAGCAGCTGCTGCGCGCCATCGCCGAGGAAGCGCAGACGCGCGCGCTCGGGCCGCAGGACATCCAGGACTTGCTCGAATCGCACGACAGCCTGCGTGATGAATTCGTCAACGTGACGTCCTACGATGCGCGCGGCGACCGCATCGCCAGCCTCAGGAACCGCAATGACAAGATCATCAACGTCAGCGAGCGGCCCTACTTCCAGCAAACCATGGCCACGCGCGACAGCGTGGTCTCGGCGCCCTTCAGCAGCGGCCTGTCGGGCCGCCCTGTGGTGTCGATCAGCCAGCCGGTGCTTGACCGGCGCGGCAACATCATCGCCATCCTGCTGGGCGGCATCGACCTGCTGCGTCCCTCCTTCGCGGACCAGATCGATGCCCTGCGCGCAGGCGAGGCGGGCTATTTGTTCATCGTCACCACCGACGGCACCGTCGTGCACCACCCGAACAAGACACTGCTGCTGACCCGGCCCAGCGCGGAGAACCAGCCGGTGCTGCACGCGGTGCGCGCCACGCCCGAGGGCTGGCGCACCGACATGGTGGACGGGGGTTCGCGCGCGCTCGTGGCCCACAAGCGCCTGTCCGGGGTCGACTGGACCATCGCGGTGTCCTATCCGCTGCGCAGCGCCTTCGCGCCCATGGTGTCGGTGCGCCTGAATTCCTTTGCCGCGGCCGGCCTGTTCACCGTGCTCGCGGGCCTGTTCGGCTGGGCGCTGGTGAAGATCCTGCTCGAGCCGCTCGACAAGCTGCAGCAGAATATCGAGGCGCACGACGCCGGCGCCGCCGGCATCGAGGTATTCGATACCCGCGAGCGCGA
The DNA here is from genome assembly GCF_036961685.1 of Massilia sp. DD77. Lineage (NCBI taxonomy): Bacteria > Pseudomonadati > Pseudomonadota > Betaproteobacteria > Burkholderiales > Oxalobacteraceae > Massilia > Massilia sp. DD77. Next base: position 49,912 of record NZ_JBAMDH010000009.1, on the reverse strand, counting down.
CGAGTTCGGGACGCTGAGCCGCGCCGTGTACCGGCTGTCGCGCCACCGCCAGCAGCTGGCCCAGGACCTGGAGCGCAAGGCCAGTACCGATGTGCTGACCGGCGCCCACAACCGCCGCATGTTCGAGGAATTCCTGCCGGCCGCCCTGGCGCGCAGCAGCCGCTCGGGCGAAACCGTGGCCGTCGCCTTCCTCGACATCGACCATTTCAAGGACATCAACGACACCTGGGGCCACGCCGCCGGCGACGCCGTGCTGGTGGAATTCGCACGCCGTCTGCAAGGCGCGGTACGCCTCACCGACACCGTGGCGCGCCTGGCGGGCGACGAGTTCGTCATCGTGTTCGAGCAGCTGCAGGCGGCCGACGAAGCGCACCAGATCGGCCCCAAGATCCTGGCCGCGATGGCCCAGCCTTTCGACATCGGCGGCCGGCTGCTGCGCGTCACCGCCAGTGTCGGCCTCGCCGTCGCCACCCAGCATACCGGCATGGAGGCGCTCATGCACGCCGCCGACCAGGCCTTGTACGGCGTCAAGGCGGCCGGGCGCAACGGCTATGCGGTCAACCTGGTCGGCGCCGGCAAGCTGAACACGGTGCGCGCCAGGCCGCTCAGGCAGGCTTCCTAGGCGCCGGATCGGCCTGGCAAGGCGGCGCCGCCCGGCGCCGGTAGCGGCAGAACAGGCAGGGGGGACAAGGGATTGGGCGCGGCGGGCTTGCTGGCGCTGGCATGGCGGCCTCCTGAAAGCGAAAGCAACCATGCTGGACCTTCCGACAATGGCAAGGTCAAGCCGCTGTTTCCCAGTGTTGCGCGCGTCGGCGAAGGCTGCCGCCCCCCGAAAACACCGTGTTATACTCGCGGCACTTATGACCCGCGCATTCAAGACCTTCCTGGTGTGGCTCCTGATGGCCGTGCTCCCGCTGCATGCGGTGGCCGCGGGCATCGGCATGTCCTGCATGCCGCAGCACCAGTCCATGCGCCACACGGCCGCCGCTGCGGCCGCGCCGATCCTTGCTCCGGCGCCGGCTCCGCAGCAGGATGCCGGCGAGGCGCATGCGCACCACGGTCATCATGATGCCGGCGCGAGCGCGCCGGCTGCGGCCAGCATGGCCGACAGCGGCGATCCGGACCAGGACGGCGGGAAGACCCATTCGTCCTGCAGCGCCTGCTCGGCGTTCTGCATCGGCGCGGTGGCCCCGCCCTCCGATTACGCTCCGCTCCTTCCCTTCGGCGGCTCCGAAGCCGTCGTCATCGCGCCCGCCGCCTTCGCCGCCGGCTTCATTCCGGACGGCCCTCAGCGGCCTCCCCGGCGCCACTCCGCCTGATCGAAGCGGGACGGGCTTCGCCCTCCCGCGTGCACCCGCGTGCCCCGGCACGCGGCCGTTACCGATTTTGAGGATGCATCATGAAACTCACGCTTTGGGCCGCCATCGGCGCCCTGCTGGCTGCGCCGCTTGCCGCGCACGCCCAGCCGACCCAGCGCGCCCCCGACCCGGCCGATCCCAAGGCCGCCGTCGCGCCGCTGGTGTTCGAATCCGTCATCGCGATGCCGCCGGCGCAAGACGAGGCCGCACAGACACCCGACAAGCGCTGGCGCGCGGCCAACGATGCGCTCGGCAGCCGGCCTGGCCACGTCCATGACCACGGCGCGCCGGCGGCCCCGGCTCCGGCTCCGGCCCCGGCGCCCGTCGACCACGGCAAGCATCACCACACCGAGGGAAAACGATGAGCCTCAGTTTCCCGATCCCTGCGCCGCGCGCCGTCTGCGCGGCCGTGCTGGCGCTCGCCCTGGGCGGTTGCGCCGGTTTTTCGCAGGACGGCGGCATGGATGCCGTCTCGGCCATGACGGCCGAGCGCACCGGCCAGGACCTGCGCCTGCCGGCGGCTGGCGGCGGCGACAAGGCCGGCGAGGCGGTCCAGGCCGAGCTTGCGCGCCTCCTGAAGGAGCCGCTGGGCCCGGACCAGGCCGTGCGTGTGGCCCTGCTCAACAACCGCTCGCTGCGCGCCTCGCTGGCCGGACTGGGCGTGGCCGAGGCCGACCTGGTGCAGGCCGGCCGGCTCGCCAATCCGGGTTTCGGCTTCAGCCGCATGTCGGGCGGCGGCGAAACCGACATCGAGCGCAGCGTGATGTTCGACCTGGCCGGCCTGCTCACCATGCCGATCCGGCGCGATATCGAGGCGCGCCGCTTCGAGGGCGCCAAGCTGGTCGCCGCCACCGCCGCAGTGCAGCTGGCCGCCGACACGCGCAAGGCGTATTTCGACGCGGTCGCGGCCAGGCAGTCGGCCAGCTATGCGCAGCAAGTGCATGAAGCGGCCGAGGCCAGCGGCGAACTGGCCCGGCGCATGGCCCGGGTGGGCCACCTCAGCGCCCTCGACCAGGCGCGCGAACAGGCCTTCTCGCTGGAAGCGGCGGCCGGGCTGGCGCGCGCCCGCCACACTGCCCTGGCCGCGCGCGAACGGCTGGCCCGCCTGCTGGGCGTGTGGGGAGAACACACGGGCTTCATCCTGCCCGAGCGCCTGCCCGAGCTGCCGGCGGCGCCGCGCGAAGCCGGCAACATCGAGGCGCTCGCCATGCAGCAGCGCCTCGACCTGCGCCTGGCGCAGCTGGAAACCAGCGCCACCGCGCGCGCGCTGGGGCTGACCAGGGCCACCGGCTTCGTCAACGTGCTGGAAGCGGGCTACGCCAACACCAGCAAGACCGGTGCGCCGCGCGAGAACGGCTACGAGATCGAGCTGGCCCTGCCGCTGTTCGACTGGGGCGGCGCGCGCGTGGCCAAGGCCGAGGCGATCTACATGCAGGCGGTGCACCGCACGGCCGGCATCGCGGTCAACGCCCGTTCGCAGGTGCGCGAAACCTATTCCGCCTACCGCACCAGCTTCGACATCGCCAGGCAGCACCGCGACCAGCTGGTCCCGCTGCGCAAGAAGATCTCGGAAGAAGTCCTGCTGCGCTACAACGGCATGCTGGTGAGCGTGTTCGAGCTGCTGGCCGACGCGCGTGCGCAGATCGCAGGCGTGAATGCCGCGATCGAGGCCCAGCGCGACTTCTGGATCGCGGAAACCGACCTGCAGGCCGCCATCAGCGGCGCCGGCGGCGCGCCGGTGGCCCTCGGCAGCGCCGCGCCCGAGCAAACCGTCCCCCCAGCCGGACCCCAACATTGAACGAGGACACAGCATGACTTCCCGTCGCAATTTCTTTACCGGCGCGGCAGCGCTGGTGGGCGCGGGCCTGGTAAGCCGCGCCGGCGCGGCCACCCTGCCGGAGGCGCCGGTCATGAGCAGCGCCGCCACCCAGCCGCCCCCGCCGCCGCCCAACGGCCGCCCCTATCATCCAGTCGTCACCTTGAACGGCTGGTCCCTGCCCTGGCGCATGAACCATGGCATCAAGGAGTTCCACCTGATCGCCGAACCCGTGGTGCGCGAGATCGCGCCCGGCATGAAGGCCAACCTGTGGGGCTACAACGGCCAGAGCCCGGGCCCGACCATCGAGGTGGTCGAGGGCGACCGGGTGCGCATCTTCGTCACCAACCGGCTGCCGGAGAACACCAGCATCCACTGGCACGGCCAGCGCCTGCCGAACGGCATGGACGGCGTCACGGGACTGACCCAGCCGCCGATCGCGCCCGGCAAGACCTTCGTCTACGAATTCGTGGCGCGCCGCGCCGGCACCTTCATGTACCACCCGCATGCCGATGAAATGGTGCAGATGGCGATGGGCATGATGGGCTTCTGGGTCACGCATCCGAAGAACCCGGCCCTGCACGCGGTGGACCGCGACTTCGTGTTCCTGCTGGGCGCCTACGACATCGAGCCGGGGAGCTACACGCCGCGGGTCAACGAGATGCTGGACTTTAACCTCTGGACCTTCAACAGCCGCGTCTTCCCCGGCATCGACACGATGAACGTGCGCCAGGGCGACCGCGTGCGCATCCGCGCCGGCAACCTGACCATGACCAACCACCCGATCCACCTGCATGGCCACGAGTTCGAGGTCACGGGCACGGACGGCGGCTGGACCCGGCCGGAATCGCGCTGGCCCGAAGTCACGACCGACATCGCGGTGGGCCAGATGCGCGCCATCGAATTCATCGCCGACGCGCCGGGCGACTGGGCCTTCCACTGCCACAAGTCGCACCACACCATGAACGCCATGGGCCACGACGTGCCGAACCTGATCGGGGTCGACCACCGCGGCGTGGCGGAGAAGATCGCGAAACTGGTGCCGGACTACATGGTCATGGGCGACAAGGGCGGCTCGATGGGCGACATGGAAATGCCGCTGCCGGAGAACACCTTGCCGATGATGACCGGCCAGGGTCCCTTCGGCGGCATCGAGATGGGCGGCATGTTCACCATGCTCAAGGTTCGCAAGGACCAGAAGCGCGGCGACTACCGCGATCCGGGCTGGTACAAGCACCCGGCCGGGACCGTCGCCTACGAGTGGAAGGGCGAGCCGCCCGCCGCCATCCGCGCACGCGGCCAGGCCGTGCCGGCGGAGGACGACGGCGGGGCCGCGCTCAAGGTCCGCAAGCCATCCGGCCACCATACCGGACACTGAACACATTCCAACAACAAGCGAGACAAACGAAAGGATTCACCATGAACGCATTCACCCGCTTCGCCGCCGCCATCGCCCTTGGCGCCGCGTCCCTTGGCGCCGGCGCCCAGCACACCGGCCATGAGGGCCACGAGCACGCGCATGCACCCACTCCTGCTGCCGCCGCCGCGCTGGCGGAGGCCGAAGTCAAGAAAGTCGACAAGGAGGCCGGCAAGATCACCTTGCGCCACGGCGAGCTGAAGAACCTCGGCATGGCGCCGATGACGATGGTGTTCCGCGTCAAGGACGCGGCCATGCTCGACACGGTGAAGGCCGGCGACAAGGTCCGCTTCGCCGCCGAGCGCGCGAACGGGGCGCTGACCGTGGTCCAGCTGGAAGCGCAGCAGTAGGCTCCCGCCTGCAAGGCTTTCATCCGGGTATCGAACGTAGCGCAAGCCGGGCTTGCGCTACCATTTGCCGTCATCAACCGATCAAGGAGAAACCCATGGGCGGAACTGAAACGGCGAATATCCAGTCCTGCATCGAGGCCTGCGAGGACGCCCTGCGCGCCTGCCAGGCCTGCGTGGCCGGCGACCTGCGCGACGGCTCCATCGACTGCATTCCGATCAACCTCGATTGCGCCGACATCTGCACCGCCACACTGAACGTGCTGGCGCGCGGCTCCGGCCACCATGGGGACTTCTGCGCCCTGTGCGCCCACATCTGCCGTTCCTGCGCCGCCAAGTGCGCCCAGCACGCGGCCATGCACAAGCACTGCGCCGACTGCCAGGCCGCCTGCGAGCGCTGCGCGGCCGAATGCGACAAGCACGCGCGCGAACGTCATATCTGATCCGCCGAGCCGGCGGAACGAGCAGCGAGCCGGGCGTTCCCGTGGCGCCTTTGCTGTCGGAAAATCTTGCATATTGAAGTGAGTGCAGCACAAGTCAGCGCACAAGCCCTTGATTTCTCGCAAAGTTTAAAGCCGGGCATATCCCTTGCATCATTGAAGCAGGTCCAGGATGCAAGGGAGAAGCGCAATGCCGCCGTGCCAGCTCGCGACACTGACCGCAAGGGCGTGCGCCTTTGGCGCCCTCCTGCTCCTGTCCGCCTGCGCAACCGACATGCGGCGCGACACCCAACTGGCGCGGAACCAGAGCGTCGAATTCGGCGCGGACCGCCTGGCCAGCGATACCGCCGAGCAAACCCGCATCATCGAACAGCTCGCCACACGCGCCGGCATGCCCAAGGCGCCGCCGCCCAGTAGCACCGACTGGGACAAGATCGTCCTGGCCGGGATGGAATATGCCGATCTCAAGTGCGAAGCCTACATGGCCTCCCTGGTGCGCCTGAATCGCGACAAGCAGACGCTCACCGCCCAGATCACGACGCTCGGCACGGCCACGGCGGGCATCATGGCGGCCGCCAAGTCCGCTGCCAAGGAAGTGGCCCTGGCCGCGATCGCCTTCGGTTTCGCCGGCTCGACCATCGACATCCTGGGCAACAATGTCCTGTACGAACTCGAGCCGTCTTCGGTGCGCGCGCTGGTCACGGCCCTGCAGGCCAAGTATCGGGCGTCGGTGCCGACCGGCTATGCCTCGCGTCCGGCAGCCATGAACGCCATCCGTGGCTACGCCGTGCTGTGTACGCCTGCGTCGATCGAAGCCGAAGTCAACCATGCAGTGAAGAATGCGGAGCCCAAAGGCGAGGCTGGCAGCGCCGATGGCCGAAGAACGCCTGCCGCCACCAATGCCCAGGTGGTGCTGGATACGACCTACGGGCCCGATGACAATTCCGAGCTGATACGCAAATACGTCTGGACAGATGGCGTCGTCAACGAAGCGCATCGCAGAAATGTCGAAGAACTCATGCGCCTGAGCAAGGTCACTATCAGCATACGGGGATTCCTCAGCCGCCCCGAGTTCAAGGAAGAGCGTCGCCAGATCGTCGATTTACTTCAACTACGTTAGGGCAACATATGGCTACCCAGGAAATCACCAGGAATATTCCGGCCGACGAAGTACAGGAGATCATGGCGGAGTACCGCTCGCTCGGCGCCCAGGTATCGAGTTTCAAGCAATCCAACGGCCAATACACCGTCGTGGCGGTGTTCGAGGAGTCTCCCCACCTGGCGCCGCTGGCGATGGAATCGGCGGTGGAAGCCGAGCCGGATGCACGCCGCGAACAGGAAGAGCTCGCGCCGCCTTATCGTTCCAGCAGTTTCGCCGAACTCGCTCCCGAGTACCGGCGCAACTTCGACATCTGCACCGTGCGGCCGGCTCACCACAAGGAAATAGCGGCCCGCGTCGCGCGCCTGCGGGACAACGCGCTGCGCTACAAGCCGCTGACGGAGGATACCGGTATTCCCTGGCACTTCATCGCCATCATCCACATGATGGAATCGAACACGGATTTCGGTACCCACCTGCACAATGGCGACCCGCTGTCGGCCCGCACCGTGCGCGTGCCCGCAGGCCGGCCGGTCGCCGGGAATCCGCCCTTCAGCTGGGAAGAAAGCGCGCGCGACGCGCTGGAGTACGAAGGCTTTGTCGGGTTGGACGACTGGAACGTGGCGACAATGCTGTACCGCTGGGAAAGATTCAACGGCATGGGCTACCGCAAGCAGGGCATCCATTCGCCCTACCTGTGGAGCTATTCGAACCTCTACGAGAAAGGCCGCTTCGTCGAGGACCACAAGTTCAATCCCGACAGCGTCTCGAAACAATGCGGCGCCGCGGTGCTGCTGAAGGAGCTGGGCAGGCTGGCCTAGCATGCCCCGGGTAGCAGTTCCTTACAAATTGGCTTTTGATTTTCGCATCGGCACGGCGCTAGAATGGGCCATCGTCCCTATGGGGGGCTGCCATGAAAACGCAGATCCGAGGCGCCGCGAAACGCCTGGTCATTTCGCTCCTGCTGGCTGGCGGACTGGGCGGCTGCGCCGTCTACGGCCCGCCGTATGCCGCCTACGATGCCTCTTACCCGTATGGCAGCCCGGCCTATGTCTATCCTCCGGTCTCCGTGGACCTGGGTTTCAGCTACTATGATCGCGGTCCGCGCTACCACGGCGGACACGGCTGGCGCCACGGCGGCTGGCGCGGGCACCACGGCCGTGGCCATCACCGGGGCTGGGGGCGCGGCCGGCACTGAGCCGCCTCACCCCGCGGCGAAAGGCTGGTCCAGCATGGCGCCAAAGCGCGGCGCCGGCACCGCCTGGCTGTAGTAGAAGCCCTGGGCGTAGTGGCAGCCGTGCGCCAGCAGGAAGGCGACCTGTTCGCCGGTCTCCACCCCCTCGGCCATGACCCCCAGCTGCAATCCATCGGCCATCGCGATGATGGCCGTGATCAGCGCCCGGTGGTTGCCGTCGGTGCCGATGTCGCGCACGAAGGACTGGTCGATCTTGAGCGCATGCACCGGGAAGCGCTGCAGGTAGGACAGGCTCGAGTAGCCGGTGCCGAAATCGTCCACCGACAGCTGGATGCCCATGTCGCGCAAGCTGTTCAGGGTCGACAGGGTGGTGTCGCTGCGCTGCAGGAAGATGTTCTCGGTGATTTCCAGCTCCAGGGCGTCGCCCGGCAACCCGTCTTCCTCGAGGATCTGGCCCACCATGCTGCAGAAGCTGGCCGGTTCAAGCTGGCGCGGCGACAGGTTGACGGCCATCTTCAGTGCCGGATGCCCGGCGTCGCGCCACAGCCGCAGCTGGCGGCAGGCCTGGCGCAGGGTCCATTCGCCGATCGGCACGATCAGGCCCGACTCCTCCGCGCTGGCGATGAAGCTGCCGCAGGAGATCGGTTCCTGTCCGGCGCGCCGCCAGCGCAGCAGCGCTTCGGCAGCGACGATCCGCCCGCTATGCATGTCGACCTGCGGCTGGTAATGCAGGATGAACTCTTCCTGAACCAGGGCCTGGCGCAGGCGCTTGCCGGTTTCCATGCGCTGCTGGGCGGCGCGGTTCAGCGCCTCGGTGAAGAACTGGAAGTTGCCGCGGCCCTTTTCCTTCGCATGGTACATAGCCGTGTCGGCGGTGCGCATCAGGGCTTCGACATCGCGTGCGTCGTCCGGATAGAGACTGATGCCGATACTGCAGCTGGTGTGCAGTTCGTGGCCCTCGACCACGTAGGTTTGCGTCAGCGCGTCCAGCACCTTCCTGGCCACCGGAGCGGCGTCCCGCCCGTCGCCCAGCGCCGGCAGGCAGATCACGAATTCGTCGCCGCCCAGGCGCGCCACGCTGTCGCCTTCGCGCACGCAGCGCTGCAGGCGCTCGGCCGCCATGCGCAGCACCGCGTCGCCGAACTGGTGGCCGAGCGAGTCGTTGATGTACTTGAAGTAGTCCAGGTCGATGAACAGCAGCGCCACCCGGCAGCCCTGGCGGTGGGCATGCGAGATCGCCTGCTCGAGGCGGTCCTGCAGCAGCGTGCGGTTGGGCAGCCCGGTCAGGGCGTCGTGGTTCGCCATGTGATGCATCCGTTGTTCCGCGCGCTTGCGCTCGGTCAGGTCGAGCAGGACGCCGACGCCCTCCCACCCGCCCTTGATGCTTGCGCCGGCGGTCAGGACCGGCACCCGGCTGCCGTCCTTGCGGATGCATTCCTTCTCGAAGGGGAGGCAGCTGCCGCTGCGCTTGAGCTCCGCAATGGCGCGCTCGTCCACCACGCGCCATTCCGGCGGCGTCAGCTCGGGCCAGCGGATCCGGCCCGCTTCCAGGTCGTCGCGCTGGTAGCCGAGGATCGCCAGGGCGGCGTCGTTGGCGTCGGTGATGCGGCCGTCCAGGTCGTAGAACAGGATGCCGACGATGTTCGCGTCGAACAAGCTGCGCACCTTGTCTTCGCGCTCCTGGAGGCCGGCGACCAGGCGCGCATTCTCGATCGAGATGGCGGCCTGGGAGGCCAGCAGCTGCAGCAGCGGCATGCGTTCGGGCGCGAAGGCCCGGGCCACCAATTCGCTTTCGAGGTAGAGCAGGCCAACCAGCGCCTCCTGGCGCAGGATGGGCAGGCACAGGACCGACCTGGCGCGGGTACCGGCGAAATACGGGTCGCGCGAGAAAGCATGGGGGCGCGCCGCGTCCTGCAGCAGGACCTGGGTCCGGGTGTGCCGTGCATAGTTCAGCACCGACACCGGAAGCTGCGCGGGCGGCACCAAGCGGTCCAGGTGGACGCTCACCCGGATGACGCCGCGCTCGGCCCTGGCCTCGGCCGCCACCAGCAGCGCCTCGCCTTCCGCCAGTAGCAGGGAAGCACTCTGGGCGCCGGCACTCTCGAGCACGATGTGCATCAGGCTGTCGACCAGCTCGGCCAGCACCAGCTGGGCCGACAGCGCCTGCGCCGCCTTGGCGATCGACAGCAGGTCGAGCCGCTCCGTTCCCACCGCTGGCGCCGCGGCCTGCCCGTGCGGCGCGAGCTCGGGATGCGCGGCGTCGAGCCGGGCCAGTTTGCCATCGGCGCCCCAGGCGGCATAGGCGGCGCGCGCCTCGCGCAGGTAGGCGTCGGCGGCCAGCCCCAGGCCGCGGCCGTGGCAGAACGCGGCCGCCGCTTCGCATGCGATGGCAAGGTTCTGGATGAATCCCTGCTCGCGTGCTCCGGCGATCGCCTGCTCGTACAGGCGGGCGGCCTCGTGGTCGCGGCCCTCGATGCGGGCGATCTCGGCGTCGAGCAGGTCCAGCCGGTCCTGGAAGTTGCGTGGACAGGTTCCGGCCCACAGCCGGTGACGCTCGCGTTCCTCCGCCAGCAGCTCCGCGAACAGCCGCCGGCGCTCGGGCGGCGCCTGTGGATAGAGGGCGGCCACCGTCAGCGCCAGGTAGAAGTGATGCACCGCGTCGAACAGGATCAGGCTGCCCGCCTCGTGCAAGTGGCGCGCGACCTGTCCGGCCGCCCCGAGGGCCGCCTCGTACTCGCCTTCGACGTAGCGCGTTACCTGGTTGACCAGGTGGGAACTCTGCAGGCCGAAGCCGAAGCGGGCCCGCTCGAGCACCGCCAGGCAGGCGGCTTCGTCGAAGCCGCCGCCGTCCATGCCCGCCGGCCCCTTCAGCCTGGCCGCCAGCTGCCGCTCGAAGCACAGCGTGTGGTAGACCGTGTCGTTGTGGCTTGCGCGCGCGGCCGCGATCTCGCGGTCGATACGCTGCGCCAGCTGGTCCAGGGACGAGCCGTCGTGCAGCATGGCCCAGCAATAGGTCATGGTGACGTAGCTCCCGTACATCAGGTCGCCGACATCGAGGCTCGCGGCGTGGGCGCGTTCCAGCATGGGCCTGAGCTCGGGCGCGGGATGCTTGAAGGCCCCGAGGGCAATGGCGTAGGTCGCGATCACCTGTCCCTTGCGCCTGCGCCCGCCAAGCTTCTCGAGCAGGCGCCGGGCCATGGCGGAGAAAGCGAGCGCGGAGGGGATCTCGCCGCGCTGCGCCAGCAGGATGCCATAGGCGCCGTAGGCGTAGCAGGCGTCCTCGCTGTTGCCGTGCTGTAGGGACAGCCTGACCATGCGTGCGATGATGAGCGAAAAATAGTCGGGCTTGACCATGTAGGCGGCCGCGACGCCTTCCGCCAGCAGGGCGATCAGGGCGGCGATATCGGTGTCGGCGATCGGCGGCGCGTCCGCGACTTCCTCGATGGAGCGGCCCTGCAGGCTGGCGTCGATCGCGCGGATCTCGGCCTCGATCGCCGCGCCCACCTCGGCGTCATCGGCCGGGAATGACATGTCGAACAGCCGCGCGCCCCTGACCACGCTGGCCACCGCCTCGTCCAGCTGGCCCGACATCTGCCGGAGGGCGATCCGCAGCATGTAGACCCGCGCCGCCTCGCGGTAGCTCCGGGCATGGGCCAGGACCTGGTCCGCCAGCGCGTCGGCGCGGTCGGGATGGCCGGCCAGGCTCTCGCATTCGGACAGGGCGAGGTGCAGCTCGAGGGTGTCGCGGTAGCGCCGCTCCCAGGCGCCGGCCGGCAGCAGCGCCATCGCGCGCTCCAGGAAGCCGCGCGCGGCGTCCAAGGCGACCGCCGCCCTCGCCTTCAGCCCCGCCCACAGGTTCAGCTGCAGCAGATCGGCTTTTTCGTCGGGGTCCGTCAGGGCTGCGGCGCCCCGGTTGAAATGGTCGACGATGGCGAACAGGCATTCCGTGGGCGGTTCCCCAGCCTGGGCGGCGAGCAGCCGGCGGCCGATCCTGGCGTGCAAGGCGGCCCTGGCCGGGGCCGGCTGCGACAGGTAGGCGGCCTCCTGCACCCGGTCGTGCAGGAACCTGACCTTCCCGCCGCCGAGGAAGACCAGCCCGGCGCGCATGGCGGCGCCGAGCGCCGCCCGGCTCTCGACCTCGGGCAGCTCGGACAGCGCGAACAGGGTCTGTTCGTGAACCTCCGCGCCAAGACTGGCCAGCAGTCGCAGCAATTCGGCGGCGGCGGGAGGCAGCTGGGCCAGCTTGCCCACCAGTGCGGCGGCGGCGGTGTCGGTGGCATCCATGGCGCGGATACCATCCAGGTCCCAGCGCCAGGCGCGGGCGCCGGGGTCGAAGGCAAGCAGGCCGCGCTCGGCCACGGCCAGGATGAACTGGGCGGCAAAAAATGGGTTGCCGCCCGTCTTCTGGTGGACCAGCTCGGCAAGCGCGTGCGCGGCGTCGTACCCGCAGTGCAGCATGTCGTTCACCAGCTCGTTGAGAGACGCCGGGGGCAAGGGACCGAGCGTGAGCGGCATGACGGTCACGCCCTCGTCCCTGATCTGCCGCAGGACCAGGGCCAGGGGATGGGCGGGGCCGACATCCCCTTCGCGGACGGTGCCGATCACCTGCAGGTGCAGGGGAGCCGGCGCGCACAGGAGTTCCTTCAGCAGGCGCAGGCAGGCGTCGTCCGCCCATTGCAGGTCGTCGAGGAAGAGCGTCAGCGGGTGCTCGGCACGCGCGAACACGGCCGCCAGCCGCAGGAACACCATGCGGAACCGGTTCTGGGCCTCGGCCGGCGGCACCTCGGGCAGCGGGGGCTGGGCGCCGATGATCCATTCCAGTTCCGGCAGGACTTCGGTGATGACGCGGCCGTTGGCGCCAAGCGCTTCCTGGATCCGCTCGCGCCAGTGGGCGACGTCGGCGTCGCTCCCCGTGACGATCGCCTCCAGCAGGGTGCGGAAGGCCCGCGCGATCGTACCGTAGGGAATCTCACGCTGGTATTGATCGAATTTCCCGGCGATAAAGCAGCCGCCGCGCTCCAGCAGGGGCTGCTGCACCGCTTCGACCAGGCAGGTCTTGCCGACACCCGGGTCGCCCGTCACGAGCGCCAGGACGGGGCGGCCGGACGCCGTCATCGCGTCGCGGCTGGCCATCAGGAGCACCAGCTCTTCGGCGCGGCCATTCAGGGCCTGCGGGACCTGGAGCGCCTCGTTCACGTCCTGCGCTCCGATCGGGAAGGCCGCGAAGCCGTCCTGCTGCTCCGATTGCCGCAGGCAGCGCTCGAGGTCGCTGCGCAGCCCGTGCATGCTCTGGTAGCGGTCTTCCGGCATTTTCTGCAGCAGTTTCAGGACGATGGCCGACAGGGTGGCGGGAATGGCGGGATCCGCTTCCGAGGGCGGCACCGGCAGGTGGGCCAGATGGCAGTGCACCCATTCGAGCGCATCCTCGCCGCGGCACGGCAGCCCGCCGGTCAGCATCCGGTAGAGCATGACGCCGAGCGCGTAGTGATCGGCGCGCCCGTCCACCGGCAGGCTCAGCCGCCCGGTCTGCTCGGGCGCGATATAGGCCCAGTCGCCGATGCCCGTGCCGGCGGGCCGCGCCTCGGTGCTGGCCAGGCTCAGGTCCAGCAGCATCAGCTGGTCCCCGGGCAGGAGCATCAGGTTTGCCGGACGAAAGTCCTGGTGGATCACGTGGGCGTGGTGCAAGACCTCGAGCATGTGCGCGAGCTGCAGCGCCAGGCGCAGGCAGGCCGGCACGCCGAAACGCCGGCGCCCGAGGGCCTGTTCGAAAGGCTCGCCGTCGAGCGGTTCCAGCGCCATCAGCAGCAGCCCGGGCTCGTCGACCAGGGCGGCAGGCCTGGCCACGCAGCCGAGGTCGAGCGCGGCCATGGTCGCGTAGTCGCGCCGGAAGCGTGCGGCGCCGGCGGGGTCAAGAGCGATGGGGAGTTTCAGGAGGACATGCTTGCCATCCGCGGCGCGCCGTCCGCGATGCAGGTTCGAGCCGGCCGTGCTGCCGATCCGCTCGAGAACTTGATATTGCGCCGCCATCATGGCTTGCTTTCCGCCCCGCACAAGGGGAGCCGATGCTTCCTGGCGCGGACACGGCAGGCGCTTGCGTCGCTCTCATGCGCTTGTGCAAGGTCCAGCGCAACAGCGTCCTGATCCGGAGCCGGGTCACATCTTCATATTAGGAGGATATCCCTGCGCGGACAAGCGGACAAGCGCGCCGGCCCATTTCGTCGGTGTGACGCCCGGAAAGACGCAAGGCCCGTCGCAGGCCAGGCGTCTCTCAGGAGCCGGAGGCCGGGAGAAGATCAGGCCTGGCGCTTGATCTGCACCACCCGTGCGGGCGGATGGCGGTAGGCCGCCATCAGCTCGTTCCACTGCGCGTCCATCTTGTCCATGGCCGCTTCCTTGATGTGGCCGTAGCCGCGCACCGCGTCCGGCAGGGCCGCCAGCTTGAGGGCCGCGTCCTTGTTGGCCGCGTTCAGGCCGGTGGCCAGCTCGCGCACGAAGGCGAGATAACGCTCGCGCAGCGCGCGCTCGGCCTTGCGCTCGCGGGTATAGCCGAACACGTCGAAGGGCGTGCCGCGCAAGCCCTTGAAGCGGGCCAGCACGCCGAATACCGGCATCATCCAGGCGCCGAAGCGCATCTTGGCCGGCACGTTCGAGCCGGGCTTGCGGCGCGCCAGCAGCGGCGGCGCCAGGTGAAAGGCCAGTTTGTAGTCGCCGTCGAACTGGGCGGCGATCTGTGCGCGGAAGGCCGGGTCGGCGTGCAGGCGCGCCACTTCGTACTCGTCCTTGTAGGCCATGACCTTGAACAGGTTGCGCGCCACCAGCTTGCTGAGCTGCTTGCGCGCGCCTTTCCCTTCACCTTCGCCTTCGAGTTCGGCCTCGCGCCGCTCGACCGCAGCCACCGCTTCCTGGTAGACGCGGGCGTAGGCCGCGTCCTGGTAGGCGCTCAGCCAGTCGACGCGGAAGGCGACCGTATCGGCCAGCGACTTGGGCGCGCTGAACTGGATCACCTGCGGGGCTTGCCCCAGGCGATCCAGCGCAGAGGCGTCGGCCGCCGCCAGGCGGCCCAGGGTGAAGGCGCGCTTGTTCATGTCGACCGCCACGCCGTTCAGCTCGATCGCGCGCATCAGGGCCACCAGGCTCACCGGCACCAGGCCCCGCTGCCAGGCGTAGCCCATCAGCAGGATATTGGCGCCGATGGTGTCGCCCAGGAAGCGGGCGGCCGTGGCCTGGGCGTCCAGGCGCGACAGGTTCTCTTCGCCGGCGGCCGCGGCCAGCTTCTCGAGCAGGCCTTCCTTGTTGATCGAGAAGTCGCGCTCGCGCGTGAAGTCGGCGGTGGGGATCTCGTATTCGTTGGCCACCACCCGGGTGTGGCCCTTGCGCATCACGGCCAGGCCGTCGGGCATAGCCGCCACCACCAGGTCGCAGGCGAATACCGCGTCAGCCTGGCGCAGGTCGATCCGCACCTGGTGCAGGCGCGCGGGCGAGGACGCCACCCGCACGTGCGACAGCACGGCGCCGCCCTTCTGCGCGAAGCCCATGAAGTCCAGGGTCGAGGCGCCCTTGCCTTCCAGGTGGGCCGCCATGGTGATCAGGGCGCCCACGGTGACCACGCCTGTGCCGCCGACGCCGGCCACCAGCAGCTCGAAGGGCTTGTCCAAAGCATGCGGCGCGGGCGCCGGATAGGCCGCCAGGGTCTGCTCCAGGTCGGCCAGCGACAGCGCGACCGCTGCCGGCTTGCGCAGCGCGCCGCCCAGCACCGAGACGAAGCTGGGGCAGAAGCCTTCGACGCAGGAGTAATCCTTGTTGCAGGACGACTGCTCGATCTGGCGCTTGCGGCCCAGCTCCGTTTCCAGCGGCAGGATCGACAGGCAATTCGACTGCACGCCGCAGTCGCCGCAGCCTTCGCACACGGCCGGGTTGATCACCATGCGGCGCGCCGGGTCCGGGAACACGGTTTTCTCTAGGGTGTTCTTCTTGCGGCGGCGGCGCTTCTCGGCGGCGCAGGTCTGGTCGTAGACCAGCACCGTCACGCCCGGAATCTCGCGCAGCATGCGCTGGATCGCATCCAGCTCTTCGCGGTGATGCACCGTGACGCCGGCCGCCAGGCTGACGCCTTCGTAGCGGCTTGGCTCGTCGGTGACCACCACCACCTTCCTGGCGCCTTCGCTGCAGACCTGCTGCACGATCTGGGGCACCGACAGGCTGCCGTCGACCGGCTGGCCGCCGGTCATCGCGACCGCGTCGTTGTACAGGACCTTGTAGGTGATGTTGATGCCGGCCGCGATGGCCTGGCGGATCGCCAGCGAGCCGGAATGGTAGAAGGTGCCGTCGCCGAGGTTCTGGAAGATGTGCTGCTCGCCGACGAAAGGCGCCGAGCCGGCCCAGCTGATGCCCTCGCCGCCCATCTGCGACAGGTAATAGGTGTCGCGCTTCATCCAGGTCGCCATGAAGTGGCAGCCGATGCCGGCCAGGGCGCGGCTGCCTTCCGGCACGCGGGTCGAGGTGTTGTGGGGGCAGCCGGAGCAGAAATACGGCGTGCGGCGGATGCCGTCCGCCCCGTTCGAAGGCAGCTCGGCGGCGCAGAAGCCCGGCAGCATGCGCGCCAGTTCGAGCTGCGGGAAGTGCGGGGCCAGCCAGCGCACCAGCACCGGGGCGATGCGCGAAGGGCGCAGCTCGCCCAGGGCCGACAGCAGCGGCTGGCCATCGGGATCGGCCTTGCCGATCACGACCGGGCGCTTCGCGGCGGGCAGGTTGTAGAACAGGTTCTTGATCTGTTGTTCGATCACCGGGCCTTTTTCCTCGACCACCAGGATCTCGTCCAGGCCCTCGGCGAAGGCCGCCAGGCGGGTCTGTTCGAGCGGATAGCTCAGGCCCGGCTTGTACAGGCGCACGCCGAGTTCCTCGAGCCTGGCCAAGGACACGCCCATGCGCTCGAAGGCTTCGAGCAGGTCGAGGTAGGCCTTGCCCGCGCTGACGATGCCGATGCGGGCGCTTGGCGCAGCCACCATCAGGCGGTCGATCGAGTTGGCGCGCGCGAACGCCTGGACCGCCTCGAGCTTGGCCGCCACGCGCTGCTCCAGCGCCAGGCCCGGCAAATCGGGCCAGCGGTTGTGCAGGCCGTCCGGCGGCGCCACGTAGTCGCCTGGCGCCACGTAGCGCGGCATGGCCGGCAGCTCGACCACGGCGCCGCCTTCCACGGTCTCGGAGATCGCCTTGAAGCCGCACCAGGCGCCGGTAAAGCGCGACAGCGCCCAGCCGTACAGGCCGAACTCCAGGTATTCCTGGATGTTGGCGGGATTAATGACGGGCATGCCCCATGCCATCAGCGCCTGTTCGCTCTGGTGCGGCATCGAGGACGACACGCAGCCGTGGTCGTCACCCAGGATCACCAGCACGCCGCCGTGCGGCGAGGAGCCGTAGACATGGCCGTGCTTGAGGGCGTCGCCGGCGCGGTCCACGCCCGGGCCCTTGCCGTACCACATCGCGAACACGCCGTCGACCTTGCGGGTGGGGTTGGCCTCGACCTGCTGCGAGCCCATCACCGCGGTCGCGCCCAGTTCCTCGTTGATCGCGGGGAGGAATTCGACCCGGTGCTGCTCCAGCAGCTTGCGGGCGCGCCACAGCTCCTGGTCGACCGCTCCCAGCGGCGAGCCGCGGTAGCCGCTGACGAAGCCGGCGGTGTTCATGCCCTGGGCCTCGTCGCAGCGCTTCTGCATGCACAGCAGGCGCACCAGGGCCTGGGTGCCGGTCAGGAAGACCCGGCCCTGCTGGCGGGTGAGGTTGTCGCCCAGGGCGTAATCGGGGTCGGCCAGGGCCGTGTTGGCGGGCGCGGTGTCTGCCTGCCGGGTGCTCGCGGGGAGGGTGGTCGTCGTGTCCATGATTGTTATTATGTGAATCGAAAAGATGAGGAAGGATATTCCGGCAGGTGCGAAATATTTTTTCTATCTCTTCGGTTTTCGGCACTAGAATTGCAAGAACATTTCTAGAATCGCGCCAAAACATGAAAAACACGTCGATTGACGGAGCATCCCTGAAAATCCTGGGCGAACTGCAGAAAAACGGCAGGATTTCCTCGAACGAACTGGCGGAACGGATCGGCATGTCGGCCAGCCCCTGCTGGCGGCGCCAGAAGGAGCTGGAGGACAACGGCGTCATCCTGCGCTATACCGCCCTGCTCGACCGCCGCAAGCTGGGGCTGGCGGTGGTCTGCCTGCTGCACGTGTCGCTGCTGCGCCATGCGGAAGGAGTGGTCGAGCAGTTCGAGGAAGCGATGCGCCTGCGCCCCGAGGTGGTGGAGTGCTACGAGACCACGGGCAACTCGGATTACCTGGTCAAGGTGGTGGTGGCCGACATGGACGCTTATCACGACTTCCTGCACAACGTGATGGTCAAGCTGAACGGCGTCTCGCAGGTGAACACCAGCGTGGCGCTGCGCGAAGTGAAGTACGAGACGGCCCTGCCCTTGTAGCCGCCTGGCACTGGCGGAACTCCCGGCTTGCCGCGCCCCGGCTGGTCCGTATACTGGACGGCATCCCCCGCGGCATTAGCTAGCCATTTGATGAGAAACCTGCAATATCAAACGGGTAAATTTTGCGTAAACATCACGAAATCATCCCATTAGGATGAACTCTTAACAAACTACTTTAAGTGTGGTTTCGTGTCTGCTAGCATCTTTTCCTTTACCGGAGGACGCATGGCTGAACACAGCAGTAATGACGCCCGTATCGATCGGGCAACCGCTCAACAAGTGGACGCAGGGCTGCGGATCTGCAGCCAGCATGGCTTGGATCCCGCATTGCATTTCCTGGAACAGGCGGGCGTGCCGCGCCTCGTCGCGCTGCGCGTGCTGTGCTCGCCGGACCATTTCCGCAAGCGCGAGCGGCGCAGGTTCAGGCGGCCGGGCCGGCACATGGATGCGCCGGCCGGCGCGGAGATGGCGGACCTGCAGGAACCGGTGTGCTGAGCGCAGCCGGCGTGCGCCCTGCGGGGCGCTAGCGCTCGCGCACCAGCTTGAACTGGACCGCCTTGCGATTGTAGTCGATGATCGATTGGCGCACGTCGCCGGTGAGCGCGTCGCCGGTCAGCGAGAATGGAAACAGCCCGGCCTGGGCACGCAACCGGGCGAATCCAGGCTGCGACTGCATGTGGTCGAAAGCCGCGACCCAGCGCCGGTAGTCGGCGTCCGGCACGTCGGGGCCCATCCACACGCCGCGGATGATCGGCCATACCATGTCGTAGCCCTGCTCGCGCGCGGTCGGCACCCCGGCCAGGATGCCCGGCAGTCGCTGCTCGGACAGCACCGCCAGCACCCTCACCTTGCTGTTTCCTTTTCCATCGCCTGCATACAGCAGGGCTTCCGACGTGTCGCCGGAAATCGCCTGTACGTGGCCGGCCTGCATCGCCACGAACTGCTCGCCGCCGCCTTCCAGCGCGACGAAGCGCATCTTGCGCGGCTCGACCCCGGCGCGCGCTGTCGCGCCGCATCCTGGTCAACACCCTGCTGCGCCAGGCGCTGATGGTGCTGGCGGTGGCAACCCTGGTGTGGTTCGCCGTGCGCCTGGTGCTGCGCCCGCTGATGGACCTGAAGCGCGGGGTGGAGACCCGTCCGCTGTCCGACCTGTCGAACGTCGACCAGGCCCTGGTGCACAAGGAAGTGCGGCCGCTGGTAGGCGCGATGAACGCGGCCATGGCGCGCATGCAGGGCCTGGTGGCGAGCCAGCGCCGTTTCATCGCCGACGCCTCGCACCAGCTGCGCACCCCGCTCACGGTGCTCAAGACCCAGGCCCAGCTGGCCCTGCGCGAAGACGATCCGGCGGCGATGCGCGCGATCGTGCGCTCGATCGCCGGCACCACCGATTCCGCGATCCACCTGGCCAACCGCCTGCTGACCCTGGCGCGCATCGAACACGGCGGCGGCAGCCTGCAGGCAGTCCCGGTTCCGCTGGCGGCGATGGCGGCACAGGGCCAGTGCCCCATCGGGTTGGCCGGGACGCGCAGCCGGCTCTGCCGCCGACGCGTTCAAGCAACGTTCGCAGGGACGATCAGCCGGACAGGGTCGCATGGGTCGCCTGAACGCGTCGGCGGCGAAGCCGCCAACCCTACGACATTAACTCGCTATTCCCGCTCGCTCCAGCATCGCGTGCAGCAGCACGTTGCACCCTGCTTCCAGGTGGTCCGGCTGCGCATCCTCGATCTCGTTGTGACTGATGCCGTCCTTGCAGGGCACGAAGATCATGCCGGACGGCGCCACCCGGGCCGCGTAGATGGCGTCGTGACCCGCCCCGGACACCACGTCCATCGTCGAGTACCCCAGTTTTTCCGTTGCCGCGCGCACCGCGTTCACGCAGTCCGGGTGGAAGGGACAAGGCGGATAATAGGACACCCGCTCGACCTCGATCGCCAGCCCGCTGTCCGACCGCGTCCTGGCCACGAAGGCCAGCATTTCCTCGTGCATGGTGTTGAGCAGCGCGTCGCTGACATTGCGCAGGTCGATGCTGAACTTGACCTGGCCCGGGATCACGTTGCGGCTGTTCGGGAACACCTGCACCATGCCGACCGTGCCGCGTCCGTAGGGTGGGTAGCGGTTGGCGATGCGCACCACTTCCTGCATGATCACGGTGGCCACCTGCAGCGCGTCGCGCCGCAAGCCCATCGGCGTCGGGCCGGCGTGCGCTTCCATGCCGTTCACCGTGCAGTCGTACCAGGACAGCCCCATCACCGCGGGCACCACGCCGATCACCTTGCCCGCGTCTTCCAGCACCGGTCCCTGCTCGATGTGAGTCTCGAAATAGGCGCCGATCGGATGGCGGCCCGGCACTTCCTCGCCACGGTAGCCGATCCGCTCCAGTTCCTCGCCAACCGTCTTGCCCTCGGTATCGCGGGCGGCGTAGGCGGTCTCCAGGCTGAAGGCGCCGCAGAACACCCCCGACCCCATCATCACCGGCACGAAGCGCGAGCCTTCCTCGTTGGTCCAGAACGCCACCTCGAGCGGGGCCTCGGTCTGGATCCCGAGCGCGTTCAGAGTGCGCACCACTTCGAGCCCGGCCAGCACGCCGTAGTTGCCGTCGAACTTGCCGCCGGTGGGCTGGGTGTCGATGTGGCTGCCCGTGACGACCGGCGGCAGCGCGGGATTGCGTCCTTCGCGCCGCATGAAGACGTTGCCGATCTGGTCCACCGTCACCGCCAGGCCCGCCTCGCGGCCCCAGCCCACCACCAGGTCGCGTCCCTGGCGGTCGAGGTCGGTCAGCGCCAGGCGCTTGACGCCGCCCTTCTGCGTCGCCCCGATGCGGGCCAGTTCCATCAGCGACTCCCACAGGCGCTTGCCGTCGATACGCAGTTCGTTCATGCTTTTTCCCCTGTCGATGTGCTTGCGTGGTCCGTTCAGGCCGCGGTGGCGCCGACCTTGGCGGCGAAGGCGGGCCGGTCGATGTGGCGGCCGGCGCCCTCCTCGGCGCGCAATTCGCCGCGCTCGAACACCAGCTTGCCGGCGGCCACCGTGTGGGTCGGGATGCCGCGCACGGTGCGCCCCTCGAACACATTGAAGCCGCCCTTGGAATGCTGGGTCCGGGCCGAGATCGTCCGCGTGCCTTCCGGGTCCCAGACCACGATGTCGGCGTCGGCGCCCGCCGCGACCAGGCCCTTGCGCGGATAGATGTTGAAGATCTGGGCCGCGTTGGTCGAGGTCACGCGCACGAACTCCGACGGGGTCAGGCGCCCCGTGCCCACGCCCGCGTCCCAGACCACGGCCATGCGTTCCTCGACACCGCCGCAGCCGTTCGGGATCTTCGTGAAATCGTCCGCGCCGGCCGCCTTCTGGGCCGCGCAGAAAGTGCAGTGGTCGGTCGCCGTGGTGTGCAGGTTGCCGCCCTGCAGGCCCTGCCACAGCGCCTGCTGGTGGTGGCTGCTGCGGAACGGTGGGCTCATCACGTGGCCGCGCGCGAACCCGGGGTCCGGGTGGCGGTAGACGCTGTCGTCGATGACCAGGTGGCCGGCCAGGGCCTCGCCGTAGACGCGCTGGCCGCGGGCGCGGGCGCGCGTGATGGCGTCGAGCGACTCGGCGCAGGACACGTGGACGATGTAGACCGGCGTGCCCAGCACGTTGGCGATGGCGATCGCGCGGTTGGCCGCTTCGGCCTCGACTTCCGGTGGACGCGAGAGCGGATGGGCCTCGGCGCCGCGCATGCCCCTGGCCAGCAGTTCCTGCTGCAGCTGGTAGACCAGTTCGCCGTTCTCGGCATGCACGGTCGGGATCGCGCCGAGTTCCAGCGCGCGGCGGAAGCTCTTCACCAGGGTCTCGTCGTCCGCCATGATGGCGTTCTTGTAGGCCATGAAGTGCTTGAAGCTGTTGACGCCGTGCTCGCGCACCAGCACCCCCATCTCTTCATGCACCGAGGCGTCCCACCAGGTGACCGCCACGTGGAAGGTGTAGTCGCTGGCCGCCTTGCGCGCCCAGCCGCGCCAGGTGTGGTAGGCCTCCAGCAGCGACTGCCTGGGGTCGGGGATCACGAAATCCATGATGGTGGTGGTGCCGCCCGCCAGGCCGGCCGCGGTGCCGGTGTAGAAGTCGTCGGCGGTCACCGTGCCCATGAAGGGCAGCTGCATGTGGGTGTGGGTGTCGATCCCGCCCGGCATCACGTACTGGCCGCGGGCGTCGATCTCGGTCGCACCTGGCGGCGCTTCCAGGTTCTCCCCGACGGCGGCGATCTTGTCGCCCACACACAGGACGTCGGCGCGGAAGGCGCGGTCGGCGTTGACGACGGTACCGCCACGGATGATCACGGTCATGGAATCTCCCTCGATGTAAGAATGGTGGGCGCCAGCGCCGGGGCCGGGTTTCGGCGGGCCTTCATCATGGCGCCGTAGACCAGGGCCGCGATGGCGAGGCCGACGAACCAGGCGTAGGTGTAGATGGTCTTGAAGCTGTCGCCGACGTCCGGGAAGGCTGCCGGGAAGGCGGCGTTCAGGAAGCCCGGCAGGTTGGGCAGCACGCCAAGCACGAAGGCGGCGACGGCCGCCAGGTTCCAGCCGGGCATTGGGCCACTGAGGTAGGCGTAGATGCCGTCGTCGCGGTACAGCTGAGCCACGTCCAGCTCGGTCCTGCGCACCAGGTAATAGTCGACGATCAGGATGCCCGCGATCGGTCCCAGCAGGGCCGAGTAGCCGACCAGCCAGGTGAAGATGTAGTTCTGGGTCGATTCCAGGATCTTCCAGGGCATCATGGCCAGCGCCAGCCCCGCGGTGATATACCCGCCGGTGCGGTAGCTGATGCGCTTCGGCGCCAGGGCCGAGAAATCGTAGGCCGGCCCGACCAGGTTGGCCGCCAGGTTGACGCTGACCGTGTCCACCAGCAGCACGATGAGCGCGACCAGCACCGCGATGCCGGTCATGCGGCTGGCCAGGTCGACCGGGTCCCACAAGGCCTTGCCGTACAGGACCACGGTGGCCGAGGTGACGATGACGGCCAGCGCCGCCAGCAGCCCCATGGGCAGCGGCAGCCCGACCGTCTGGCCGATCACCTGGTCGCGCTGGCTGCGGGCGAAGCGGGTGAAGTCGGGGATATTCAGCGCCAGCGTGGCCCAGAAGCCGATCATGGCCGTCAGCGAAGGCCAGAACACGGTCCAGAACTGCCCCGCCTTCTTGCCGCCGGCCGCGAATTCCGACGGGCGGTCGAGCAGCGGGCCGAAGCCGCCCGCCTTGTCGTACACCCACCAGAGCAGCACGAAGCAGATCGCGATCTTGAGCGGCGCCGTATAGGTCTCGAGCTTGCGGATCGATTCGATGCCGTGCACGATGAAGTAGACCTGGATCGCCCAGAAGCCCAGGAAGCAGCCCAGCTGGGCCAGGTTGATTCCCAGGCCCGCGATCGGCTCGCCGCCGATGGGCGCGCCGTTCATCACGCCCAGCAGGGTATAGATCATGCTGCCGCCGAACCAGGTCTGGATGCCGTACCAGCCGCAGGCGACGATGGCGCGCATCAGGGCCGGCAGCCGGGCGCCGCGGGTGCCGAAGGAGGAGCGCGCCAGCACCGCATACGGGATGCCGTACTTGGTGCCGGCGTGGCCGATCAGGAGCATCGGCACCAGCACGATGGCGTTGGCGAGGAAGACCGTGAACACGGCCTGCCAGCCCGACATGCCGGACTCGATCAGGCTGGCCGCCAGCGTGTAGGCCGGGATGCACATCACCATGCCCACCCACAGCGCCGCGAAGTGGTACCAGTGCCAGGTGCGCTGGGCAGCAGTGGTGGGCGCCAGGTCGGCGTTCCAGAGTTCGGCGCTGGGTGCCGCGTTCACAGTCGAATCCATGGTGGCCTCTCTCGGTCCGGCTAGGCGGCGTCGACGACAACGGTGGGCGCTTCGGCCCGCGGATTGCGCGGGTCCTGGGTCCAGTTCATGTAGGGCTTGCCGGTTTCCTGCGGCACCATCGTGATGCAGGACTCGACCGGACAGGTGATCTCGCACAGGTTGCAGCCCACGCACTCCTGCTCGATGACCTCGTAGCGCCGCTGGTTGCCGTCGACGGCGCGCGCGATGGCCTGGTGCGAGGTATCCTCGCAGGCCAGGTAGCACTTGCCGCACTGGATGCACTTGTCCTGGTCGATATGGGCGATCACCTGGTAGTTCATGTCCAGGTATTTCCAGTCGGTGGTGTTCTGCACCGCCTTGCCCGAGAAAGCCGCCAGGTTGGCGTAACCCTTGCTGTCCATCCAGCGCGACAGGCCGTCCTGCATCTCCTCGACGATGCGGAAGCCGTGCAGCATGGCGGCCGTGCACACCTGCACGCAGCCGGCGCCCAGGGCGATGAATTCGGCCGCGTCGCGCCAGTTGCCGATGCCGCCGATGCCGGAGATCGGCAGGCCGCGCGTGGCCGGGTCGCGCGCGATCTCGGCCACCATGTTGAGGGCGATCGGCTTGACCGCCGGGCCGCAATAGCCGCCGTGGGTGCTGGCGCCGCCCACGACCGGATAGGCCACCATGCGGTCCAGGTCGAGGTGGGTGATCGAATTCACGGTATTGATCAAGGAGACCGCGTCGGCGCCGCCGGCCAGCGCCGCCCTGGCCGGGGCGCGCACGTCGGTGATGTTGGGGGTGAGCTTGACGATCACCGGCAGCCGGGTGTGCTTCTTGCACCAGGCGGTGACCATGCGCACGTAGTCGGGCACCTGGCCCACGGCCGCGCCCATGCCGCGCTCGGGCATGCCGTGCGGGCAGCCGAAGTTCAGCTCGATGCCATCGGCGCCGGTGGCATCGATCAGGGGCAGGATGGCGGCCCAGGGCGCTTCCTCGCAGGGCAGCATCAGGGACACGATCATGGCGCGGTCCGGCCAGTCCTTCTTGACCTGGGTGATCTCGCGCAGATTGATTTCCAGGCTGCGGTCGGTGATCAGCTCGATGTTGTTGAAGCCGATGACCTCGCGGTTCTTGCCGTAGTGGGCCGAGTAGCGCGACGACACGTTGACCGCGGGCGGATCCTCGCCCAGGGTCTTCCACACCACGCCGCCCCACCCCGCCTCGAAAGCACGGACGACGTTATAGGCCTTGTCGGTCGGCGGCGCCGAGGCCAGCCAGAAGGGGTTGGGCGACTTGATGCCGCAAAAGTCGATGCTCAGGTCGGCCATGCTGCCTCCGTCTTCGATTGGATGTCGTGGTGGATCGCCAGCGCGGCCAGCTTGCCGTGCTGGACGGCCTGCACGGTCAGGTCCTGGCCCGGAGCCACGCAGTCGCCGCCGGCGTAGATACCGGGCAGCGCGGTGCGGAAGCGCTCGTCGATCCAGATGCGCTCGCCTTCGCGGGACAGCTCGCTCGCGAGCGGCTCGCTGAAGCCCGTTTCGTCCATGCCCTGGCCGATGGCCTTGAATACGCAATCCGCGGCGATCTCCAGCAGGCCGCCGGTACGCACCAGGCGGCCATCCTCCATGCGGGTCTGCTCGAAACGCATGCCGGCCACTTTCCCGGTTTCGTCCAGCAGCACCTCCAGCGGCGCGGCCCAGGTGCGGATCTGCACCCCGTTGGCCTTGGCGATCTCGATCTCGTGGCCGGTGGCGCTCATGGCTTCCAGGCCGCGGCGGTAGACCAGGGTCACCTCCGCCGCGCCCAGGCGCTTGATCTGCACCGCCATGTCGATCGCGGTGTTGCCGGCGCCGATGACGACGGCGCGGCGCGGCACGGGAAGGCTGGCCAGGTCGCTGGCCTGGCGCAGGGCGGCGATGTAGTCGACCGCCGCCATCAGGCCAGGCGCATCCTCGCCCGTCAGGCCGAGGGCGCGGCTGGCGCCCAGGCCGATTCCGAGGAAGACCGCGTCGTAGCGCGCATGCAGTTCGGCCAGGCTGAGGTTCTCGCCCAGCTTGCGTCCATGGACGATCTCGATGCCGCCGATGGACAGCAGGAAGTCGACCTCGCGCTGGGCGAAGTCGCCGGTCAGCTTGTACTTGGCGATGCCGAATTCGTTCAGGCCGCCCGCCTTTTCGCGCGCCTCGTAGACCACCACGTCGTGGCCCAGCATGGCCAGGCGGTGGGCGCAGGACAGGCCCGCCGGCCCGGCGCCGACCACGGCCACCACCTTGCCGGTGGCCGGTGCGCGCTGGAAGGGATGGCTGGCGAGATTGGCGTTGTCGATGGCGTAGCGCTGCAGCAGCCCGATGCGCACCGGCTCGCGCTCGGCCGGATGGTTGCGCACGCAAGCGTCCTCGCACAGGATCTCGGTCGGGCAGACGCGGGCGCAGCTGCCGCCGAAGATGTTGGCCTCCAGGATGCCGTGGGCGGCGCCGTCGACGTTCTGGTCGTGGATGTTGCGGATGAAGCTGGCCACGTCGATGCCGGTCGGGCAGGCGCGCATGCAGGGCGCGTCGTAGCAATACAGGCAGCGCGCCGCTTCCACGGCGGCCTGGCGCGCGGTGAGCGGCGGCGCAAGGTCGGTGAACTGGGCGGCCAGTTCGCCGTTCGATCCCGCCGCGGGCGGCAGGTGGCGCAGCAATTCAATGGGTGATTCGATCATGGACGTCCCTCTTCTCGTGTGGCCTACTTCATTTGCGGGAAAGCGAATTCCGGACCGGCGCTGGCGCTGTCCGGCCAGCGCTGCATCACGGCCTTGTGGCGGGTGTAGAAGCGCACGCCCTCCGGGCCATAGGCGTGGTGGTCGCCGAACAGGCTGCGCTTCCAGCCGCCGAAGCTGTTGAAGGCCATCGGCACCGGCAGCGGCACGTTCACGCCCACCATGCCCACCTCGATCTTGCGCACGAACTCGCGCGCCACGCCGCCGTCGCGGGTGAAGATGGCGACGCCGTTGCCGTACTCGTTGGCGTTGATCAGCTCGACCGCGCTGCCCACGTCCGGCAGGCGCACCACGCACAGCACGGGGCCGAAGATCTCTTCCTGGTAGATGGTCATCGAAGGATGGACGTGGTCGAACAGGGTGCCGCCCACGAAAAAGCCGTTCTCGCAGCCGTCCACCGTGTGCCCGCGCCCATCCACCACCAGGGTCGCGCCCTCCTCCACGCCCTGGCCGATCAGGCGCTCGATGCGTTCCTTGGCGGCGCGCGTGATCACCGGCCCCATCTCGGCGCCTTCCATCATGCCGTCGCCGATCTTCAGGCGCGCCGTGCGTTCCGCCAGCGCGCCCACCAGGCGCTCGCCCGCTTCGCCCACGGCCACCGCCACCGAGATCGCCATGCAGCGCTCGCCCGCCGAGCCGTAGGCGGCGCCGACCAGGGCGTCGACCGCCATGTCCATGTCGGCGTCCGGCATCACCACCATGTGGTTCTTGGCGCCGCCCAGGGCCTGGACCCGCTTGCCGTTTGCCGAGCCGCGGGCGTAGATGGTTTCGGCGATCGGCGTCGAGCCGACGAAGCTGATGGCCTGGATGTCCGGGTGGTCGAGCAGCGCGTCGACCGCCACCTTGTCGCCCTGGACCACATTGAACACGCCGTCAGGCAGGCCCGCTTCCTTGAGCAGGCGCGCGTGCAGCAGCGAGGCCGAAGGATCGCGTTCCGATGGCTTGAGCACGAAGGTATTGCCGCAGGCGATGGCGATCGGGAACATCCACATCGGCACCATCACCGGGAAGTTGAAAGGCGTGATGCCGGCCACCACGCCGAGCGGCTGGCGCATGGCCCAGGCGTCGATGCCGCGCGCGATCTGGTCGGTGAATTCGCCCTTGAGCAGCTGGGGGATGCCGACCGCGAACTCGATCACCTCGATGCCGCGCGCGACCTCGCCTTGCGCGTCCTGGAAGGTCTTGCCGTGCTCGCGGGTGACCAGGGCCGCGAATTCGTCGGTGTGCTCGCGGCACAGTTGCAGGTAGGCGAACAGCACCCTCGCCCGCGCCAGCGGTGGCGTGGCCGCCCATGCAGGGAAGGCCGCCAGCGCGGCGCCCACGGCCGCGTCGACGTCGGCGGCATCGGCGAGGGCCACCCTGGCGCAGGCTTCGCCGCGCGCAGGGTTGAACACGTCGGCGCAGCGGGCGCCGGGACGTTCGGCCAGCTGGCCGTTGATGAAGTGCGAGATCAGGGTCATGGGTTATTCAATCCAGGTTCTTCAGGACGGTGGCCAGCTTGCCGAACAGCTCGTCGATATGCTGCTTGCGGAGGATGAGCGGCGGCGACAGCGCGATGATGTCGCCCGTGGTCCGGATCAGGACGCCGTCCGCGAAGGCCTTCTTCAGGGCGGAATAGGCGCGCGCACCCGGCTTGCCGGCGATGGGCTCCAGCTCGATGCCGGCCACGATGCCGATCGAACGCAGGTCGATCACGTGGGGCAGACCGCGCAGCGCGTGCAGGGCGTCCTCGAAATAGGGCTGCATCTCGCGGGCGTTGTCGAGGACGCGTTCTTCGCGGAAGGTCTCCAGGGTCGCCAGCGCCGCTGCGCAGGCCAGCGGGTGGCCCGAATAGGTATAGCCGTGGAACAGCTCGATACCGGCCGGGGCGTCCATGATGGCGTCGTGGATGTGGCGTTTGGAGAACACCGCGCCCATCGGCACCACGGCATTCGTGATGCCCTTCGCGACCGTCATCAGGTCGGGCTCGACGCCGAAGTAGTCGCCGGCGAAGGGCGTGGTCAGGCGGCCGAAGCCGGTGATGACTTCGTCGAAGATCAACAGGATGCCGTGCTTGTCGCAGATCTCGCGCAGGCGCTTCAAATAGCCCTTGGGCGGCACCAGCACCCCGGTCGATCCGGATACCGGCTCGACGATGACGGCGGCGATGGTCGAGGCGTCGTGCAGGGCGACCAGGCGCTCCAGCTCGTCGGCCAGCTCCACCCCGAAGTCGGGCTCACCGCGCGAGAACGCGTTCTTGAGCAGGTTGTGGGTATGCGGCAGGTGGTCGACGCCGGGCAGCAGGGGGCCGAACTGTTTGCGGTTGGGGCCGATGCCGCCGACCGACAGGCCGCCGAAACCCACGCCGTGGTAGCCGCGCTCGCGCCCGATCAGGCGGGTGCGCCCGCCCTCGCCGCGCGCCTTGTGGTAGGCCAGCGCCATCTTGAGGGCGGTGTCGACCGCTTCCGAACCGGAGTTCGTGTAGAACACGTGGCCGAACTTGTGGCCGGTGTAGTCCATCAGCTGCTCGGCGAGATCGAAGGCGGCCGGGTGACCCATCTGGAAAGTGGGCGCGAAATCGAGCTGGCCGGCCATCTGGCTGACGGCAGCGGTGATGCGCGGCTGCGCATGGCCGCAGGGCACGCACCACAGCCCGGCGGTGCCGTCGAGGATGGCATTGCCGTCGACGTCCTTGTAGTACATCCCTTCAGCCGACACCAGCAGCCGCGGGTTCGACTTGAAGTCGCGGTTATTCGTGAAAGGCATCCAAAACGACGACATCGACTGGGGCCTGGACTCGTTCATGGGGTCTCCTCGCCGTGAAGGCAAATTTTTTACCAATTGGCAAAATACTGGTGAATAATAGACAGCAAGGCAACACAGGCAACAGATACACCACCGGCAGAAGCGACCAACCGTATCGGTAGCGATACCTGTACAGTTTCCAACCCGTCCAAGGAGCGGCGATGATGGAAGAAGCGGTGTTGACAGAGGATGGCGCGTGCGCGCCCACAGCCGTGGCCGCGTGGCCCGTGCTGCGGATCGACCGCGGCCGGCGTGGCGGCCTGGTCGACCAGATCGTGGCGGCCATCTCGGCGATGGTAAGCGACGGCCAATTGGGCGCCGGCACCAAGATGCCCTCGGTTAGACAATTCGCAAAGTGCAACGCGGTCAGCACTTTCACGGTCGTCGAAGCCTACGAGCGGCTGCATCAGCTGGGTCTGTTGTCCGCGCGCCGCGGTTCGGGCTTCTTTGTCGCGCGCAGCCCGGCCCAGTCGCCAGCTTCGTCCTCCTCCACCCCGCCCCTGCCCGGCCCGGCTTCCGAGATCGACGTCCTGGCCCCGGACCTGTACACCGGCCAGGCCGAAGCGCTGCCGGTCGGCGCCGGCTGGCTGCCGCCCGAATGGTATGGCGAGACCACCATCCTCGACGCCGTGCGCCATGCGATGAAGATCCCGGCCGGCCGCTTGCGCGGCTACGGCCACCCGCTCGGCTTCCCCGCCCTGCGCCAGCACCTGGCGGCCAGCCTGTCGGCCGAGCTGTTTCCGGTCGACCCCGACCAGGTCCTGCTGACCCATGGCGCCACCCATGCCCTCGACCTGGTGCTGCGCACCCTGACCAAGCCGGGCGACGTGGTCTTCGTGGAGGATCCCGGCTACGGCAACCTGCTGGCCCTGGTGCGCCACCACGGCTGCGTCCCGGTCGGCATCGCGCGCGGCGCGCAAGGACTCGACATGGAGGAACTGGCGCGCCAGGCGGCGGCCCGGCATCCCAAGCTCATGTTCGTCAACACGGTGCTGCAGAACCCCCTCGGCACCTCGCTTAGCCAGCAGGACGCGCACCGCCTGCTCGGCCTCGCCGAGCGCTTCGACTTCTGGCTGGTGGAGGACGACATCTACCGCGAGCTGGCGCTGCCGGGCGAAGCTTCGCTGGCCGCGATGGACGGCCTGCGCCGCGTGATCCGGGTGGGCAGTTTTTCCAAGACCCTGTCGCCGGCGCTGCGGGTCGGCTCGCTGTGCGCGTCGCGCTCGCTGATGCCGGAGCTGCTGCGCGTGAAGATGGTGGGCGGCCTGACGACCTCCGAGATCAACGAGCGCGCCGTGCTGGACGCCATCGGCACGCGCGGCTACCGCCGCATGGTGGAGCGCCTGGCGCGCCAGCTCGACGATGCGCGCGAACGCGCCATCGCCAGCCTGCGCGGCGTCGGCATGGCGCCGCTGGCCCAGCCGCGCGGCGGCATGTTCGTCAGCGCCGGCTGGCCAGATGCGCCGCGCCCGGGGCGCGACGGCCGCGCCATCGCCGACGCCGCCCTCAAGGCCGGCATCCTGCTCGCCCCCGGCGACTTCTTCACCCAGCGCCAGCCCGCCAGCATCTGGTTCCGCTTCAACGCGGCCTATGCCAGCGAGCCCCGGCTGCTGGACTTCCTGCGCAGCCAGCCTTGAGGACAGCATGGACCATCCCGTGAACGAGCTTGCCCTCAAGCGCCGCGGCCGCGCCGAAGCCGCGATCCTGGCCGCCGCCACCCGCCTGTTCGCCGAGCGCGGCTTCGAAGGCGCCAGCATCGCGACCGTGGCCGAGCAGGCCGGCATCTCCAAGCAGAACCTGCTCTACTACTTCCCCACCAAACAGGACCTGTACCGCCGCGTGCTCGACGACGTGCTGGACGACTGGCTGGCGCGCATGGCGCACCTGGCCGAAGCGGAAGGAGCGCCCGGCGCGGTGCTGCGCGCCTACGTCGCGGCCAAGCTGCGCTTCTCGCGCGAGCAGCCCTACGCCTCGCGGGTGTATGCGATGGAAGTGATCGGCGGCGCCAAGTTCTACGGCGACCAGATCCGCGCGCGCGTGGTGCCGCTGCTGCGGCGCGACATCGAGGTGTTCGAACGCTGGATCCGCGAAGGCCGCATCGCGCCGGTGAACGCCACCCATTTGCTGTTCGCGCTGTGGGCCATGACCCAGTCCTATGCCGACTTCGCCGCCCAGATGGCCCTGGTGCTGGGCCGCGAGGAATTGCTGGCCGCCGATTTCGAGGATGCCGAGCGCACCATCGGCGAGCTGGTGACGCGGGCGGTGGCCGGCCTCACAGGCTGAGATTGTCCTTCAGCAGCGCGGCATTGCGGCGCGAGATCTCGAGCCGGGCGCCGTTGTCCAGGGTGACCAGGTAGCCCGCGCCCAGGGTTTCGCTGATCGAGACGATGGCGTCCAGGTTCACGATGTGCTGGCGGCTGACCCGCAGGAACATGCCGGCAGGGAGACGTTCCTCGACGCTGTTCAGCGATTTCTTGAGGTAGGCATGCTGGTTGTCGAACTGGACCTGGACATGGTTCTTGCAGCTCTCGAAGCAGCGGATCGAGGCCAGCGCCACCATGTGGCAGCGCTCGCCGTCCTTGATGAAAATGCGGCTCTTGGGGTCGAGCGGCGCGCGCGCCGCTTCAAGCGTCCTGGCGGCGGGCCGCGCTCCCAGCTTATGGATCGCCTGGGCCAGCCGTTCCTGGCTGATCGGCTTGAGCAGGTAGTCGACGGTGTCGAAGTCGAAGGAGCGCACCGCATACTCGGCGTGGGCGGTGGTGAACACGATGCGCGGATGCTCCTCGAGCCGCGCCAGCAGGTCGAAGGCGTCCGCCCCGGCCATCTGGATGTCGAGGAAAAGCACCTCCGGCTCGCTGGCCAGGATCAAGGGCAGCGCCGTATCCGGATGGTCGGCCTCGCCCACCACCTCGATCTCCGGGTGCGCGCCCAGCATCCGCACCAGGCCCGCACGCGCCAGTCGCGAATCGTCGACCACGAAGACCTTCATGCCAGGGTCTCCTCCGGCAGGGTCAGGCTGACGCGGAATCGCGCGCCGTCATCAAAGGCCGCATGTGCCGCGCGCGCGCCGTACAGCAGGGCCAGGCGCTGCGCGACATGGCCGGTGCCGATGCCCAGCCCGCCCGCGGCCGCGGAGGCCGGCTTGTCGTTTACCAGTTCGACGTGCAGGCGCCCGTCACGCGCGCTGGCGCCGAGCGCCAGCGCACCGCCCTCGCGCAGGGGCTCGAGGCCATGCTTGACGGCGTTCTCGACCAGCATCTGCAGCAGCAGCGGCGGCACCAGGCGGTCATGCAGCGCATCGGGAATCTCGATCGAAAAGCGCAAGCGCTCTTCCAGCTGCACGCCGACGATGGCCAGGTAGCGCCGGATGATCTCGACTTCCTCGCCAAGCCGCACCTTGCCGCCGTCGTGGGCGCGCAGCGAGTAACGCAAGATCTCCGACAGGCCCACCAGCATCGCATCGGCATGCCCGGCGTCCTCGTGGATCATGAAGCGGATATTGTTCAGCGAATTGAACAGGAAATGCGGATTGAGCTGGTTGGACAGGCTGCGCAGCTGGGCCTCGCGCAACGCGGCCTGGACCCGCGCATGGTCCAGCTCCCGGGCGCGCGCATCGCGGCGGCCGGTCACGCTGATGTAGATGAAGATCCAGGCGCAGATGAACACCTGGGCCTGCAGGCTGTTGCTGGCGACCGTGCGCAGCAGGTAGGCGCCGAGGTCGAGGCGCATGCCCTGCCCCGCATACCAGGCGGCCATCCCGTCGAGGAAGAACGGCAGGGTAAGCGCGCTCGCGCACAGCGCCACCAGCACCGCCGCCACGCTGCCATAGACGACGGCGAGCGCGATCAGCCGGCCCATCGGCAGGCGCTGCCAGTGGCGCGCCTTGTACAGCTGGCGGAACACCAGCACCGCCAGGGTAAAGGCCGGGAACCAGACCGCGATCGCCGCGCTGTCCTGGGCCGCCAGGGGACTCCACAGGACGATGGTCAGCAAGGTCACCGCGGCGCAGCACGCGCTAACGCCCAGGTGATAGAGCCAGAACTGCCGGCTGGACGGGAAGAATGCGCTCGCCATGTATTGTTGTAATCGAACCGCGGCCGGTGGCCAATCCCGCAGTATAGCTGGCTTACCAGGCATGTAGACGGTCCTTGGCGGGCAGGTACATGGCGTCGCCGGGCCGCGTGGCGAAGGCGCGGTGGAAGCCGTCCAGCTGCATCGCCGGAATGTTGGCGCGCAAGTGTGCGGGCGCATGCGGATCGGTCGCCAATAGCTGCAGGCTGCGCTCGTCGCGCCGCTTGACCGCCCACTGGCGCGCATAGGCCAGGAAGAAGCGCTGTTCGCCGCTCCGGCCGCCGACGCGCGGCGCGGGCCGCCCGCCCAGGGTGGCCTGGTAGGCGCGCCAGGCGAGCTGCAGGCCCATCAGGTCGGCAATATTCTCCGGCAGCGTGAGCTTGCCGTTGACGCGGGCGCCCGGCAGCGCCTCGGCGGCATCGAAGCGGGCCACCATGCGGGCGCAGAAGGCGTCGAAGGCCGTGTGGTCGGCCTTGCTCCACCAGTCGCGCTGCACGCCGCGGCTGTCGAACTGGGAACCGGTCGAATCGAAGGCATGGCTGATCTCGTGCGCGATCAGGGCGCCGATACCGCCGTAGTTGGCCGCATCGTCGGCCTGGGGGTCGAAGAACGGCGGCTGCAGGATCGCCGCCGGCAGGTTGATCTCGTTCAGGACCGGGTCGTAGAAGGCGTTGGGCTCCAGCGGACTCATGGCCCAGGCCCCCGCCTGGACCGGTTTGCCCGATTGCGCGGCGAGGCGCAGCCATTCGTGGCGCTGGGCGCGCTGGCGGTTCGCCAGTCCCTCATCCGGACGCACCTCCAGGCCGCGGTAGTCGCGCCAGCTGGCCGGATAGCCGACCTTGGCCTTGAGGCGCTCGATTTTTACGCGCGCGGCGATGCGGGTTGCGGGCTCCATCCAGGCCAGGGCGCCGACCGCCTCGGCGGCCGTCAGGCGGATCTGCTCCACCATGCCTGCGACCCTGGCCTTCTGGGCCGGCGGGAAGTGGCGCGCCGCGTAGGCCTGGACCAGGCCGTCGCCCAGGGCTTCGGTGAGGTAGTCCAGGGCGCGCTCATGCGTGTCGCGCGGCGCCGCCTGGCCGCGCACGGCCTTGCCGTGGAAATCGAAGTGGGCGCCGCGGAAGGCCGCCGGCAGCAGGGGGGCCGACGCGTCAAGCAGGCGCAGGCGGAAGTACAGCTTCCAGTCCGCCAGCGGCAGGTCGCGCATCAGGCCGGCGATCGCGCGCGCCGCCGCCGGTTGCACGACGTTGACGCCGCCGCCTCGCAGGCCGGCGCCGTCCAGCAGGCTCGCCCAGTCCATGCCGGGCGCGGCCTGCGCCAGCCGGGGCGCGTCCATGGTCCGCACCATGGCCGGATTCATCGCCTCGGCGGCCGGCAGCTGCGCCGTGGCCAGGCGGGTCTCGAGTGCCAGCACGCGCTGCGCCGCCTGTGCGGGTTCAGGAACTCCGCCAAGGCGGGAAAGCTGCGTGAGATAGGCGAGGTAGGCGGTGCGCAGCTGCATCGCGCGCCCTGCCTCGCCCAGGTAATCGTCGCGGCTGGGCATCCCCAGGCCGCCCTGCATCAGCAGCGCACGGTTGAGGCCGGGATCCTTGAAGTCCGCGAAGCCGCCCCAGAACCACAGGGGCGTCTTCAGGATGCCTTGCACCTGTCCCTGCCAGCGCGCCAGTTCCGCCGGGCTGCCTGCCGCATCGAGCGCGGCCAGCAGGGGCTGGAGCGGCGCCAGCCCGGCCTTCTCGATGCCGGCCATGTCGACCTGGCTGTCGTAGTAGTCGACCAGCTTGCGCCCGGTGCTGCCGGCCGGCTGCTGCTCCTTGCGCAATCCGTCGACGATGCCGCGCACGCGGGCGGCGGTGCTGGCCGGCAGGTCGGCGCCGTAGACCTCGGACTGGTTGTCGGGGATGCGGGCGGAGGCGAGCCAGGCGCCGTTCGCGGCCAGGTACAGGTCTTGCCGCGCCGCTCGTGCGGGGCCGGTGGCGGCGGGAGCGGCTGCAAGTGCGGCGAAGGGGACGAAGAGGGCGAACAGGACGGAAGCGGTACGGATGGTCATGGCGGCAGTCGGTCTGGTTGTCGATGCGCCCAGTATTCGCGAGACCGGATCACGAGGGTGAGAAAGGTGCCGAACGGCATGAAACGCGGATGAGCGGTCAAAATCGCCGGGCGAACGCCCGCTGCTCGGTTACGTTTTGGAACAATTTCCAAGCGTGCGTGCATACATCTCGGCTGTATGATTTTTGCATGAAGACGATTCCACCTACCCGCGTCCAGGTCCCGTCCATCGGTCGGGCCGGCGCCGGAGACTGACATGCGCATCGCCCTCACCCCCGACCAGATCCGGATGCTGGCCAGCCGCGCCGAGCGCCAGCTCGAGCAGGCGATGGCGGCCTCGATGCGCGAATCGCTCGACCACCCGACGATTCCGCGCGCCTGCCACGGCAGCGTGCACGATGCCGTCGTCAGCCTGGTCAAGCTGTACCGCGACCACGTGCCCGGCAAGGCCGACATCGCGACCCAGATCGCGCGCGAATATGCACGCGGCGCCAACCCGCTCGCGGGCGGACCGAGCGTGGCTTCGGTGCGCTCCATCCACGCGCTGTCCAAGCGTGTGCGCATCAGCGCCCTTGCCGAACCGGCGGGCGATGGCGAGCGGCTTGCCTAGCCTGGGCTTCGTGATTCGGAATTCGGCGCAGCTGCACCTTTCCTGTGTCATATCGCGCCGATCTGAGACGCGCGGCTTCGAGACCGTTTCGTGATACCGGCGCGAATCGGCTTGTGCCTGACGGACACCGCTCTAGACTGAAGGGAGCGCCACTGGCATGACCAGGGTGCATCCCATGCCCGACGGCGTGCCCCGCACCGGCTTCAACGCGCTACGCACCTCGAAGGCCCGTCCAGTGTCCTGAAGGAGCAAATCATGCGTACCCCCCATCTCATCCTACCCGTCGCCTTACCCCTTTCCCTGCTGCTGGTGGCCCATGCCGGCGCACAGACGACACCCTATCCCTCCGCATCCCCGAGCTCGACCGTGCAGGTGACGGCCCCGGCCCCCGGCTACGATATCTGGCCGCACGAGCAGGAGCGCGTCACCGGCGCCTATGCCTTGTCGAACGGCTGGCGCCTGGCGGTGGAACCCTACCGCGACGGCATCGAGGCGCGCATCGACAAGCGCCGTCCGATCCGCCTGGTGGCCGTGTCGCCGGACAAGTTCGTGTCAAGCGACGGCAAGGTGGAAATGGAGTTCAACCGCGGCACGCACGGCACCGACATGCTGATGAGCTACATCCCGGAATCGCGCGACCCGCGCCTGGCCCAGGTCATCGTCATCAAGGCCACCATGGCGCAGCGCTGAACGGCGGCTGAACCAGGTCCATACAGGATAGGCATGAAGCGCCCGGATGGCGGCGGTGGCCGCCGTCCGGGCGTGTGCCTGCCCGCGGCTTCGGTCCCCGCCGTGCGCGCCAGCTTCATGACGACGCCGGTCTTGCCGAGCAGGGCGCCGGTGCCGCTGGCCAGCACATAGCGTTCGCCGCGCTGGTCCTGGGCGATGCCGAACAGGCCACGCTCGTCGAACTTCGTCGGACCCGGTTCGAGCGGGACCAGCAGCTTGCTCACGTCGAGGAAGCGTGGCGGCTCGCGGCGCCCGTCGTCGCCGTCGCCGTCGCCAGGGTTCTCGTCCGCGCGGCTGGCGACACCAGGCCGGACACCACGGTTTCCAGGGCGACGCGCGCCTGGCTCTGCGGAATCCTGCCCGGTATCGGGCCGGCCAGCGGCGCGTGCGGCGCGACGTTCAGGCGACGGAATGCCCGCGCAGACTCCGCCCGCTGGCCTGCAGCCAGTTGCCGAACTCCGCCGCCGGGAAGGGCTCGGCCACGTAGTAGCCCTGCGCCTCGTCGCAGCCGTAGCCGCTCAGGGCGTCCCAGATCTCCTTGCTGGCCGTGCCCTCGGCCACCACCGTCATGCCCAGATTGTGGGCCAGCTCGATGGTGGACTTGACGATGGCCGCCGCCCTGCAGTCCTTCAGCATGCTCATGGTAAAACCATGGTCGACCTTGATGGTCTTGACGGGCATGCGCGTGAGATAGCTGAGCGAGGAATAGCCGGTGCCGAAATCGTCGATAAACAGGTGGAAGCCCATGCCGCTCAGCGTGGCAAGCTCGGCGATGGACGCATCGGGATCGGTGATCAGGCTGCTTTCCGTGATTTCCAGCCCCAGCCATTCCGGCGTACCGCCCCAGGTACGCAGCAGGGTTTCCAGGCTGGGTACCAGCTCCGGCGACAGCAGGTTGCGCGGCGACAGGTTGACGGCCAGCGGAATGCCGACGCCGTCGCGCCGCCAGTTGAAGCACTGGCGCACCGAGACCTGCAGCATGTGGCGGGTCAGGACATGGATCAGCTCGGTATCCTCCACCAGCGGCACGAACAGGGCGGGCGACACCATGCCCAGGCGCGGATGACGCCAGCGCACCAGCGATTCCGCGCCGATGACATCGCCGCTGCGCATCTCGACCTTCGGCTGGCAATACAGCTCGATCTGGCCGTCCTGGACGGCCTTGCGGAATTCGCCGAGCAGGGCCAGGCGCTCCGGCTTGTAGGGATCGTCCTCGGGCTGGTACACCAGCAGGTCGGTGCCGATCTGGCGCGCCCGGAACACCGCGACATTGGCCTTGCGGAACAGCGTCGCCGGATCGGACGCATGCCCGGGAAACAGCGCGATCCCGATATGCACGTTGATGTCGTAATGGATGCCGGCCACCAGGAACGGCGCCTCGAAGGCCTTCAGGATCGCGCGCGCGCAAGGCCTGGAATCGTAGGTGTCGGCGTCGGACAGCAGCACCGCGAACTGCGAACCGCCGGTGCGGGCGACGAAGACCCGCTCGCCGAAGGTCTGGCGGATGCGCACCGCCACGTCCTTGAGCAGCGCATCCGAATTCATGGTCCCGAGGGTCAGGCAGATGTCCTGGAAACGCGCGACGTCGATCACCATCAGCGCCAGCGGGACAAAGTCGGGCGCCTCGGCCGAGGTGGCGCGTTCCAGCCGGCGCGTCAGCGACACGCGGTTCGGCAGGCCGGTCACTTCATCCTGGTAGGCCAGGCGCTGGATTTCCTGTTCCGCCAGCTTGGCCTCGGTGATGTCGCGCAGGTAGCCCACCATGCGCACCGCGGCGCCGGCCGCGTCGGGCTGCACTTCGCCCTGGCTCTCGACGTAGCGCAGCTGGCCCGGCGCCGGGATGGTCCGGTACTGCACGTAATAGCCGGTGCCGGGATGAGCCAGGCAGACCCGGCGCGCGGTTTCGACGGCGGGCAGGTCGTCCGGATGGATGCGGCTGTTGAGGAAGGCGAGCGGCACTTCGGGGCTGTCGAGACCGAAGACCTTGCGCGTCTCCTCCGCCGTCATGATCGCCTTGCCGCGGGTGAAATCGACGGTCCAGGTGCCGACCCGCGCGATCCGCTGCGCGCGCGTCAGGTCGAGGCGCGTCTGGCGCAGGCTTTCCTCGGTGCGGCGGCGCTCGGTCAGGTCGACGCTGGCGCACACCAGGGCGCGCGGGCTGCCGTCGGGATCGTCCTCGCGGATGCCTTCGACGCGAAGGATACGCTCCTCGTCCCCGTCCTGCGGGCGCCGCACCCGCCATTCGGCATCGAAGGCCTGGCCGGTGTCGATGCAGCCGCGCAGAGCGGCTTCCGCGCGCTCGCGGTCGCCCGCGCTCACCTGGCCCAGCAGCAGCGCGACTCCGGCTTCCAGGGTGTCCGGCATGGCGCCGTGGTCGAGGCCGAAATTGCGGCAGTGTTGGGCTGAGCCGGCCTGGCGCCCCAGCTTGAGGTCGAAGACGCAGTGGCCCATGCCCGTAAGTTGCTGGGCCAGCGAAAAATCGTCGCGCATCAGGGAGAGTTCGGCAAGCGCGTCCCGCTGCGCGCTCACGTCCAGGGCGCTCAGCAGCGCACGGCCGCCGGCAGCAAGGGGAGCCAGCGAGGCGGCGGCCCAGAACTCGACGCCGTCGCGGCGCCGGTGCCGGACCACAGTGGCGTCCAAGCGGCCGGGCCGGGCGAGGCAGGCCGCGGCCTCGGACGCCGACGCGTACAGCGCCGCCAGCGGCAGTGTGCGCCACTCCGGCCCATGGTAGCCGTAGGCTTGTGCGGCTGCGGCGTTGGCCTCGAGGCACGAGCCGGTCTCGATGTCGACCAGAATCAGCGGCACCGCGGCGCAGTCGAACGCCGCCTTGTACAGCCCCGCCGCCGTGTGTGCGATCCGCTCATCCATGGGTCCTCCGCTTGCCCTGGCCTTGCGAGAATTTTAATACAGGCATATCCCCTGCGAATATTTATTCTCCCGAAAGCATCGAGTCGTGTGTAGTTACAGGCTATCGGAAACCGAATTCAAGCGCTAACGCTCTAATCGCATCCGATTCATGTTGTCTTTCTGGTGCAGTCAGCTGGAACCCTTCCCGTATTCCCCTTGGTACGCGGCGAATTGAACAGACCGCACAGGAATTTTTACCGACGTCACTTGACACGTTCGCGCAATTCTCCTATCCTCCGTCGATATTCAATCGGATCCGATTGATTTTCATCATTCGCCGAGCAGCCGTCCCGCACCATGCCCGACCCGGCGCCTTGGCCCGCACAAAGGAGTCGTCATGGACCGCCGTTTGATCGTCATGGCCGCTGGCATGTTTGCCATCGGCACCGACAGTTTCGTCATCGCAGGGATCCTGCCCCAGGTCGCCGCGTCGCTGGGGGTGTCCATCCCCGTGGCGGGCCAGATGGTGACCCTGTACGCCATCAGCTACGCCCTGCTCTCGCCCACCATCGCCGCCCTCGCGTCCCATTGGCCTCGCAAGCGCTTGCTGCTGGCGGGCCTGGCAGTGTTTGTAGCGGGCAACATGATGACGGCGCTCGCCACCGGCATCGGCTGGGTGCTGGCCAGCCGCGTGATCGCGGGCGTGGGTGCGGCCATGTACAGCCCGACCGCCACCGCCACCGCCGCCGCGCTGGTGGCGCCCGAACGCCGTGCGCGCGCCCTCGCCGTCGTGATCGCCGGCCTGTCGAGCGCCACCGCGCTGGGCGCGCCGCTGGGCACCCTGATCGCCGGCTTCGGCGACTGGCGCGCCACCATGTGGTTCGTCAGCGCGGTCGGCGCCGTGTCAGGGCTGGCGGTGTGGGCGACCCTGCCCGCGATACCGGCGCTGCCGGCCGCCACCCTGGGCCAGCGCCTGGCGCCGCTCAAGGACAGCCGCGTCGCCCTCACCCTGGCGACCACCCTGTTCGCCTACGCCGGCGCCTTCTCGGTCTACACCTATGTCGGCGTCGTGTTCGACCGCGCCACCGGCGCCAGCCCGCAGGTGCTGGCCGGCCTGCTGCTGGCCTGGGGCCTGGCCGCCACCTTCGGCAACCTGGTCGCCGGCAAGCTGACCGACCGCCTGGGCAGCCGCCGCATCATCCATGGAGCGCTGCTGCTGATGCTGGCGAATTTCGCGCTGACACCGTGGAGCTCGGCCCAGCTGTGGACCGCCGTGCCGGCGGTCGTGATCTGGGGCCTGTGCGGCTGGGGCCTGCTGGTGCCGCAGCAGCACCGCCTGATCGGGCTCGCGCCGGCGGCCGCCCCGCTGCTGATAGGCTTGAACTCCGCCGCGCTGTATGTCGGCGTCTCCACGGCGGGCGTGATCGGCGCCGCCGGCATCGCCCTGCTGGACCGGCACCAGGTCGGCTTCCTGGCGGCCGGCCTGGTCGCCGCGGCCGTGCTCATGGCCGCGCTGGCAGACATGGCGATCAACAAGGCCGCGCGCCGCCACGCGGCCGCCGGCGCCGGCGTGGCGGCCTGATGCGGGGCGACGCACGGGATATCCCACATGCTGAAAAGATCGCACTCGCTATATAATGCCGCACTGGCCCCATTGCCCTTCAAGGAGAACACCGATGAAATCCACGGCGCGCGTCCAGCCAGGCGATCCCGGCATCCGCAAGCTGGCGGATTATCTCTGCTTCGCGATCTACTCGGCCAACCTGGCGCTGGGCAAGGCCTACAAGCCCATCCTCGAGGAACTGGGACTCAGCTACACCCAGTACATCGTCGTCATCGCGCTGTGGGAAGAGGACCAGCAGACCGTCGGCGGACTTGGCGAGAAGCTGTTCCTGGAATCGAACACCCTCACCCCCATCCTCAAGAAGCTCGAAACCATGGGCTACCTGCGGCGCCAGCGCGACGCGAAGGACGAGCGCCAGGTGCGGGTCGGCCTGACCGAGGCGGGCCGCCGCCTGCGCCAGAGCGCGCTGGGCAAGAACGTGCTCGAGGCCACGGGGCTGGCGCCGGAACAGGTGCCGGAGGTCCAGCAGCTGATCGCCCAGATCCGCGACAAGCTGCTGGAGGCGGCGAAGAAGCACGGCGCCTGAGCACGCGGCGTCCGGCCCCCGCGGCGCGCGCCCGCCCGCGCCCCGGCTGACATGGACGCCCGCGACACCATCCTGGTCGTGGACGGCGACCACGCGCTGCGCGAATCCCTCTGCGCCTACCTCGTCCGGCAAGGCATGCGCGCCACCGGCGCCGCGGATGGGCGCGCGATGCGCGGCGCCCTGCTCGGCGCCACGGTCGACCTGGTGGTCCTCGACGCCACCGCGCCGGGCGAGGGGCTGGCCTTGTGCGCCGAGATCCGCGCCGGCCGCCGCCACGCGCTGCCGATCCTGATGGTAGCGGCGAACGACGACCGGACCGACCGCGTCCTCGGGCTCGAGATGGGCGCGGACGATTTTCTCTCCAAGCCGTTTTCGCCGCGCGAACTGGCCGCGCGCATCCGCGCGGTGCTGAGGCGCACCCGCATGCTGCCGCCCGCCCCTTCCGCCGCCGGCGCGCCGGCGGCGCTCGGCTTCGGCGACTGGCGGGTCGACACCGCGGCCCGCCGGCTGCTCGGCCACGGAGGCGAAGCCGTCGCCCTCGGCGGCGCCGAATACCGCCTGCTGCGCGCCTTCCTCGACCATCCCCAGCGCGTGCTGACGCGCGCGCAACTACTCCACCTGACCCACGGCGCGGACGCCGCTGCCTTCGACCGCTCCATCGACCTGCTGGTCAGCCGCCTCCGGCGCCGCCTCGACGACGGCCCGCGCGATCCACGCTACATCAAGACCCTGCGCAACAAGGGCTACGTCTTTTCGCGCCAGGTCGACATTCTCGCGGCCTAGTGCAGGCATGCCGGGGCCGCCGCCCCGCGCCCTCACTTCCTCTCCATGACACCCGCGGGCGCTCCGCCCGGGGATTCCCATGTCCAAGGTCTCGCGCCTTTTTGTATCTGTTTGTGTACGGCCCCCGCGCCGACACAAACCCGGCGCCGGCGGATACGCACCGGAGATAGTCGGGATACATCCGCCGGTTGTAATGCATGCATCGCGATCCGGCGATAACACCTGGAGAACACGATGTTCAACATGAAAAACACCATCCCCATGCTGGCCCTGGCCCTTGCCGCCGCCTCCACGGCCCAGGCCCGGCCCCTCCCGCCCGGCATCTACGGCGCCCCGGCAAGCGCCGGCGCCGCCGAGCGCGTGATCGAC
The DNA here is from genome assembly GCF_036961685.1 of Massilia sp. DD77. Taxonomy (NCBI): domain Bacteria; kingdom Pseudomonadati; phylum Pseudomonadota; class Betaproteobacteria; order Burkholderiales; family Oxalobacteraceae; genus Massilia; species Massilia sp. DD77. The sequence continues at coordinate 6,807 of NZ_JBAMDH010000009.1, read as the reverse complement.
GTGACGCCGCAGACCCGCTATCTGAACGTGCACAACGGCGAGACCGTCACGATCCGCGTCGGCGGCGCCAGCTTCACCTGGCACGTGGACACCTTCCCCCACATTGGCGCCTTCCCGTTGTCGCTCATCGCGCCGGCGGGCATCGACGCCGGCGGCGCCACCGTCTACGTGTCGGCCAATCCCACCTACCAGAACGCATGAAGGAGCAACACCGATGAATACGACCCACGCTACCCTCGCCGCCGCATTGGCCCTCGGCCTGTGCGCGGGCGCCGCCCACGCCGCCGATGCCAAAAAGCCCATGGAGAAATGCTACGGCGTCTCGCTAGCGGGCCAGAACGACTGCGCTGCGGGCGAAGGCACCTCGTGCGCCGCCACCTCGAAGACCGACTACCAGGGCGACGCCTGGACCCTGGTCGCGAAAGGCAGCTGCACCAGCATCAAGACGCCCAAGGGCTACGGCTCGCTGACGCCGCTCGCCCCGGCCGCGCCCGCCAAATGAGGGCCCGCCTGAACAAGCGCGCGCTGGGCGGCGCCATCCTGGCTGCCCTCGTGCTGGGACCGGCCTGCGGCATCGCGGCCCCGGCCGCGCCCGCGGCCGGCCGCAACGTCGTCATCGTGCCCGGCGCCTTCATCGACGGCTCCAGCTGGCGCGTGGTGCACGACATCCTGTATCACAAGGGCTACCGGGTGAGCATCGTGCCGGTGTCGCATGCCACGCTCGAGGACGACGTCGCGGCGACCCGTCGCGTGCTGGCCCAGCAGACCGGCAAGGTGGTCCTGGTCGGCGGCGGCATCGGCGGCGCGGTGATCGGCCATGCCGGCCAGGGCGACAAGGTCAAGGCCCTGGTCTATGTGGCCGCGCTGGCGCCCGAGGTCGGCGAAAGCGCCGGCCAGCTGCTGCGCGCGATCCCGGCCGCGTCGACCGGCGCCCGCCCCGACTTCTCCGGCCTGTACTGGTTCGACCGCGACAAGTTCCACGAGGACCTCGTCGCCGACCTGAGTCCGAACCGGGCCTGGTTCCTGGCCGCCTCGCAGGTGCCGGTCAGCCAGCATTTCCTCGGCACGCAAAGCTATGCCGCGGTCTGGCGCAAGAAGCCCAGCTATGCGGTGGTCGCCACCCGCGACCGGGTCCTGCATCCGGACAGCCAGCGCATGATGTACAAGCGCGCCCGCGCCCGGATCACCGAGCTCGACACCAGCCATGCGGTGCAGCTCGCGCGTCCCGAGGACGTCGCCGCGGTCATCGAGCGCGCCGCCCTCGACACGTTTTGAACCCGGCGGCGCGCTGGCGCCGCCTCGCACCACCACTCCCACCAACCACAAGGAGCAATGCATGAACAAGCCATCCACCACCCGTGCCGGTCTCGCCGGCGCCGCCGCCCTGCTCGCCCTCGCCGCGCTGGGCATGTCGAATCCGTCCTTCGCCGCGGAGAAGGAGCAGCCGACCCGCTGCTACGGCATCAACAGCTGCAAGGGCGAGAGCCTGTGCGCCACCGCCAAGAACGATTGCAAGGGCCTTAACGAATGCAAGGGCCAGGGCGTGCTGGTGAAGACCCCGAGCGAATGCAAGGCGCTCGGCGGCACCTTGACCGAAAAAGAGTAAGCCACGCGGCCCGCCCCGGGGCGGGCCCGCCACCATTTCCGAACGAGGCGTTCCATGCAGGCTTTGCCTTCCCCTCCCCAGTTCTCCGGTTTCGGCCTCGGCCTGCGCCGCGAGCACTACCGCGACTTCCTCGACAGCGAGGTCAAGGTCGAGGTCGACTTCGTCGAGGTCATCTCCGAAAACTTCATGGTCGACGGCGGCCAGCCGCGCGACAACCTGCGCCGCGTGCGCGAGCGCCATCCGGTCGCCCTGCACGGCGTGTCGATGTCGATCGGCTCCAGCGACGGCCTGCGCCCGGACTACCTGCACCGCCTGAAACGCCTGGCCGACGAGATCGACCCGCTCTACGTGTCCGACCACCTGAGCTGGTCGCGCATCGGCGATTTCAACGCGCACGACCTGCTGCCCCTGCCCTATACCGAAGAGGCGCTGCACCTGGTCTGCGCCAACATCGGACGGGCCCAGGATGCCTTGGGACGCGCCATGCTGTTCGAGAATCCCTCCAGCTACCTGCACTTTTCCGGCACGATGAGCGAATGGGATTTCATGGCCGAGATGTGCCGCCGCACCGGTTGCGGGCTGCTGCTGGACGTGAACAACGTGGTTGTCAACGCCGTCAACCATGGCTTCGATCCGCTCGCCTTCCTCGACGGCATCCCGGCGGGCCAGGTGCGCCAGATCCACCTGGCGGGCCACAGCCAGGGCCGCGACCTGCTGATCGATACCCACGACAGCCCGGTGCCCGGCGCGGTCTGGGAACTCTACCGCGCCGCGCTGGCCCGTTGCGGACCGGTGGCCACCATGGTCGAGCGCGACGCCGCCATTCCGCCCCTGGCGGAACTGCTGGCCGAACTCGCCACGGCGCGCCGCCTGGCCGCGGAGGCGCGCCCATGAAGCTCGACGCACTGCAACGCGGCTTCCAGCGCTGGCTCACCGGCGCCGCACCCGAAGATGCCGCGCGGCTGCCCGGCGCCGGCTCCGCGGGCCTGGCGGTCTACCAGAACAACTACCGCGCGCAGCTGGTCGGCTGCCTGCAGGCTTCCTACCCGCGCGTACGCGGGCATATCGGCGATGACGCCTTCCTGCACGCGGCGGTGCGTCACATCGCTGCTCATCCCCCGCATGCCTGGACACTCGACGCCTACGCGGACAACTTCGGGGCGACCCTCGAGGCGCTGTTCCCGGACAACCCGGATGTGCATGAACTGGCCTGGATCGAGCATGCGCTCGGCGCCGCCTTCGTCGCCGCCGACGCCGGTCCCCTGGCGGCGGACGGCCTGGCGGCCATCGACTGGGACACGGCGCGCCTGGAACTGGCGCCGGCCCTGCGCCTGCGGTCCGCACGCACCAATGCGGCCGAGGTCTGGAGCGCGCTCGACGAGGGCGCCTCGCCCGTGGACAGCGCGATGCTGCCGGAGGCGGCCGGGCTGCTGGTATGGCGCAGCGGATTTACCGCCTGCATGCGCGCCACCGACGCCATCGAACTGGCGGCGCTCGACGCCCTGCGCACGCACGGCAGCTTCGCCGGCGTGTGCGACCTGCTGGTCGAGCGCCTCGGCGCGGCCGACGGCACCGCGCGCGCCGGGGTCCTGCTGGCGGGCTGGATCGGCGCCGGCCTGGTTGCCTCGGTCCGCCAGGCTTCTTCCGTCCATCCAGAGGAATAGCCCATGCCCCGCCCTTGTCTCCATCGCCGGCGGGCCTTCATGGGCGCCGCGGCGGGTTTGGCGGCCTTGGTGGCTGGTTCCGCCAGGCCGGCGGCGCGGCGGGATGCGCCATGGATTTCGGCCCGGGTGTCCACCGACCTGCTCGACGTCGCCTACTATGCCGCCGGTCCGGAAAACGGGCGCCCGGTGGTGCTGGTGCACGACTTCGGCTATGGCGTCGACAGCTTCGCCCGGCTGGCGCCGATCCTGGCGGCGGCCGGGCTGCGGGTGCTGGCACCCTATGCGCGCGGCCACGGCGGCACCCGCTTCCGCGACCCGGGCTCGCCACGCTCGGGACAACAGGCGGCGCTCGGCAAGGACCTGATCGATTTCATCGACGCCCTGCACTATCCCGAGGCCGTGTTCGCCGGCTTTGGCTGGGGCGCGCACGCGGCGCGAGCCGCCTCGGTGCTGCGCCCGACCCGCTGCGTTGGGCTGGTGCTGGCCGGGCTCGGACGCATCGACGAATCCGGCCTGTGGGAACGCTACCTGTTCCAGAGCCGGGCCGGTCACCGCGACCTGGAGCAGCATCCGCAAGCGATCGCGCGCGCAATGTGGAGCAGGCATGCGTCGGGGGCAGCCATCGATGCGGCCCTGTTCCGCCGCAGCGCACCGGCCTTCGCCAACCCGGACTTCGGCGCCATCCTGGCCCACGCCTGGGGCTCGCGCCATGCGGCCGCCGCCCCCGACCCGCGCTACGCCGCGCTGGAGCGGCGCTTCGCGCCGGGCGCGGCGGCCGCCGTCCCGGCCATTCTCCTCGACCCCGCCAGCCGCCACCTGCCCCACGACGAGCCGGTGCGCCTTGCGGACGCCATCCTCAACCTGGTACGCAAGGGCGCCTGGCGCACCTGAATCCACCTGTTATTACCGGAGCTTATTCATGCACATCCAACCCCACACCGGCGCGCGCTCGCTGTCCGCCTCCGCCGCCGTCCTGCTGCCCCCTTCCGTCCTGCTGCTGCTGGCCCGCGCCGCCGCCGGCGCGGTGTTCCTGCTCTCCGGACGGACCAAGGTCGATGGCCTGTTCACCATCAAGGACGCGACCTACCAGCTATTCGAGTACGAATACCAGTTGCCGCTGCTTCCCTCCGAGCTCGCCGCCCAGCTGGCGACCGCCACGGAGCACCTGTTCCCGCTGCTGCTGCTCGCCGGCCTGTGCACTCGCCTGTCGGCCCTGGCGTTGCTGGGCATGACGGCGGTGATCCAGGTCTTCGTCTATCCGGGCGCCTGGCCCACCCACCTGTGCTGGGCCGCTCTGCTGCTGCCGCTGGTGGCGCGCGGCGCCGGCAAGCTTTCGCTGGACCACGCGCTGTTCACGGAAGCCGGCACGTTGCGCGGAGGCGCGCGGTGAGGCGGCTGCCGCGCGCGGCGCTGCTGCTGGGGATACTGGCCGGTTCGGCCCAGGCGGCGCCGCCATCGCTGTCACCGCCAGCGGTCTGCGGCGTGGTGGGCTGCGGCGCCAGCGGCGTGGCCCCGGCCCTGCTGAAGGAGGCCGTGCGTCCGGCGCTGGCGCATGGCGCGCCGGAACGCGGCAGGCGCTCGGAGCGCCACATGGCGCCGGCGCCGGTTCGCAATCCGTGGGAGCGGCAGCTGGGCGGCCGCGGTGGCGAGGACTACAGCTGTATCCTCAGCGTCGGCATCGGCGGCACGACCGCACGCGATGGCTTCCTCGCCACGCGCCTGTTTGGCCGCACCCAGGTATGGCGAGCGGAGCCCCTCGCTCGGCCGCAGGAGTGAATGGGCGAAAAAAAAGGCGGCGATCCTGGATCGCCGCCGGGGTTTGCGCGCGGAGCGAAGCGCGCTTAGCCGAAGGTGAAGGCGTAGGCCCGTGCTCCTTCGTCGAGGAAGCGGACTTCGAAGCGGCGCTGCCGCACCGCGCCGGACTGGCGTATCAGCTGGTACAGCCGGGCGCCCGCGATGACGCCGTTGCCCTCGGCGTCGATGTCGGCGCCGTGGTCCGCGCCCGGAACCCGCCCGTCGAGCGTCACCTTGATCCTCACCGGCCGCCCCGCTTCGCCGCCGGCCACCAGATGCAGGTCGCGCGCGCCGAAGCGGTAGACGATGCCGGCGCCGGCCTGCGCCGCGCGGCCGAATTCGGCGCCCACCACCCAGCGGCCGGACAGGGCCCACTGGTTCAGCTGCAGGGCCGGGACCGAATAGCGCTGCGGCGCGTCGCGCAGCAAGGCTTCCGGGGAATGGAATTTCTCTGCCTTGCGGAAGCCGATATAGGTTTCGCCGGAGACTTCCGCGGTTGCCGACGGCGCCATCTGCTCGGCCTGCGTAGCCGGATCGACCAGGCCTCCGACGGTCGCGCCGCCGCGCGTCTCGGCCAGCAGCGACTGGATCGCCCGCTCCATGCTGGCGTAATCGCCCTCCCCGAACTGGCGGTAGCGGACCTGCCCTGCCGCGTCAACCAGGTAATACGCCGGCCAGTAGCGATTGCCCCAGGCGCGCCAGATCTGGCGGCTGCTGTCGACCGCCACCGGGAAATCGATGCGGAAGCGCCGCATCGCCGCGTTCACGTTGGCCAGGTCTTCCTCGAATTCGAACTCCGGCGTGTGCACGCCCACCACTTCCAGGCCATGGCTGCGATACTTCTCGGCCCAGGCGCGCACATACGGCAGGGTGCGGATGCAGTTGATGCACGAATAGGTCCAGAAATCAACCAGCACCACCTTGCCGCGCAGGCGCTCCCGGGTCAGCGGGGCCGAGTTGAGCCAGGTGCCGGCCCGCTCGAAACCGGGGCTGGGGCCCAGCACCGGCAGCGTTGCGGCAGGCGCCGCCGCGGCCACGCCCGACAACAGCGCCGCCCCGGCGAGCGCCGAAAACAGGGTCTTCATCGCCGCTCCTTATTTCCGCTTGTCGAGAACCACGATGGGTTTTCCTTTTTCGACCAGGTAGGTCGCCAGCTCCGCCGCCTTGCCCTGGCCGGGGTTCCTGGCGGAGTGCACCGCCCCCGCGGGGATGTACAGCGCTTCACCGGCCTTGAGCACCACCGGCTTGCCTTCCAGCTCATATTCGACCGTGCCTTCCAGCACGTAGGCGATCTCGACGCCGGGGTGGGAATGCTTGGGGAACGCGGCGCCCGGAGCGAAATCGACCCGCACCTGGATCGCTTCCCGTCCGCCGTCGAAATCGTGGCGCACGGCCTCGCTGCGCCCGATGCCGTTCGCGTCGAGTTTCTGCGCCAGCGCCGGCGCCGCCGCGCCCGCCGCCGCCAATGCCAGTCCCGCCAGTATGCGCGGGCCAAGGCCGCGCATCGTCTTCATGTCCAGTGCTTTCATTGCTGTTCCCCTTTGGTGTAGGCCGGCCCAGGCGGCGCCGGGCGGCGTCCGCGGCGTTGACCGGTCACCCATTGGAACGCCGCTTCGTATCCGGCGGATGTCGGGCTTGTGTCTGGAACAGGCCGCCATGTATCCGGCGCGGGGCTGGACACACTGGGATACAAAGGCGCTGTGCCCGTTATGTGTTGAAGACGCCGATCGCACAGCGCAGAAA